>NZ_JCACKF010000016.1:0-95635 GCF_059505245.1 Stenotrophomonas sp. | reverse complement strand
GTTTTGCCGCCGGGCTGGGGGGGGGGGGCCGGGGGGGGGGGCGAATTGGGGGGGGTGTCGCCTTTGTTTGGGGGGGCGGCCGCCCCGCCCCGGGCACTACCGGTGGGTGCCAACCTTGGTTGGCACGCGGGGGCCGTGCGCCAACCAAGGTTGGCGTCTACCAAAGCTGGCCCGGGTAGAATGCCCCCATGAAAATCGCCTCGTGGAACGTCAATTCGCTCAATGTCCGCCTGCCGCACCTGGAGCAGTGGCTCAGGGAGTTCGGCCCGGACATCGTCGGCATCCAGGAAACCAAGCTGGAGGACCACAAGTTCCCCGATTCGGCGCTGATCGCCGCGGGCTACCGCAGCGTGTTCGCCGGCCAGAAGACCTACAACGGCGTGGCGCTGCTGTCGCGTGAGCCGGCGCAGGACGTGCAGATCGGCATTCCCGGTTTCGAGGACGAGCAGAAGCGCGTCATCGCCGGCACCTTCGGCGACCTGCGGGTGATCAACCTGTACGTGGTCAACGGCCAGGACATCGGTACCGACAAGTACGACTACAAGCTGCGCTGGCTGGAAGCGGTGCATGCCTGGATCGCCGAAGAGCTGCAGCGCCACCCGAAGCTGATCGTGATGGGCGACTTCAACATCGCCCCGGACGCGCGCGACGTGCACGACCCGGCGGTGTGGAACGACAACCACATCCTGACCTCCACCGCCGAGCGCGGCGCATTGAACAAGCTGCTGCAGCTGGGCCTGCACGATGGCTTCCGCCTGCACAATGACGAGGCGGGCACCTTCAGCTGGTGGGATTACCGTGCCGCCGGCTTCCGCCGCAACCTGGGCCTGCGCATCGACCTGACCCTGGTCTCAGACGCGCTGAAGGGCAGTGCGGTGGCCTCGGGCATCGACCGCGAGCCGCGCACCTGGGAACGCCCGAGTGACCATGCGCCGGCCTGGGTGCAGATCGGTTGAACGAACGGGGCCCGACGATTGCCGGGCCCGTTCTGGAACATCTGCCGGCCAGTGGCCGGCACTACCCTCAGATCACCGTATGCTCTTGCGGGTGAACAGGTTGACGATCGCCAGCAGGATCACCGCACCGATCAGCGAGAACAGGAAGGTGCGGAGGGTGATCGCTTCGTTGATGCCGCCGCCGAACAGCCAGCCGGAAATCAGCGCGCCGACGATGCCGACCACGATGTTGAGGATGATGCCCTGCTGGGCATCGCGCTTCATGATGATGCTGGCCAGCCAGCCTACGATGCCGCCGACGATCAGCCAGATGATGATGCCCATGATCGAACCTCCGGTGGGGAACTGTGACCAGTTGACGCGCAGGGCTGTGAACCCGTCGTGGAATTGCGTGATGGGCGTGTGCGGATGAGCCTGCCAGCCACCCTCGATGGCCCGTGGCGCTTCGGTCCGGTGACGGTCTGGCGGCGCCCGCATGTGCCGGGCCAGCGTGGTGAACCGCAGGCGCGGCAGGTGCTGGCGCAGGCATTGGGCGCCGACCCGCAGACGCTGCCGCTGGTCCGCGATGACAAGGGCCGGCCGGAACTGAGCGGCCCGTTGGCCCACTACGGCACCGGTTGGAGCCACAGCGGCGAGGTGCTGCTGGTGGCGCTGGGCGAAGGCGTGCGGCTGGGCGTGGACCTGGAGCTGCTGCGGCCGCGACCGCGCCTGCTGGAGATCGTGCGGCGCTTCTTCCACCCGCAGGAGGTGGCCTGGCTGGAACGCCTGGATGAGGCCGGGCGCGAGCACTGGTTCTTCCGCGTGTGGTGCGTCAAGGAGGCCATCCTCAAGGCGCATGGGCAGGGCATCTCGTTCGGCCTGCACCGCCTGCAGCTGGCGCCCGGGCCCGATGGCGCCCTGCACCTGCGCTGGTGCGACCCGGAACTGGGCGAGGCCGCGCGCTGGCACCTGCACGAGTGGCAGGCCAGCGGCCAGTTCCGCGCCGCATTGGCCTGGTATCCACACTGAAGCGGGGAATCGGCGCGCAAAACCGGCGATAATGCCGGCATGAGCGAACACCCACTTCCCGCCAGCGTGTCTGCCACGCTGGAACAGGGCCTGGCCAGCATGGGCCTGGACGCCGCGCTGGCGCCGCCGTTGCTGCGCTACCTGGCCCTGCTGCACCGCTGGAACGGCACCTACAACCTCACCGCCATCCGCGACCCGCAGGAGATGGTCACCCGCCACCTGCTCGACTCGCTGGCGATGCAGCCGTTCGTGGCCGACGGCAGCCTGGCCGACCTTGGCACCGGCCCCGGGCTGCCCGGCATCCCGCTGGCGATCGCCTGCCCGGGCCTGCAGGTCACCCTGGTCGAGAGCAACGGCAAGAAGGCGCGCTTCATGCGCGAAGCCGTGCGCCAGCTCGGCCTGGGCAACGCCCGCGTGGCCGAGTCGCGCGCCGAGGCGCTGGACGAGGCCGGCCGCTACGACCAGTTGACCGCGCGCGCGATGGACACCCTGGCCGGCATCGTCCGCGTCGGTGGCCACCTGCTGCGCCCCGGCGGCGTGTTGCTGGCCATGAAGGGCGTCCACCCGCATGAGGAGATCGCGGACCTGCCGGCGGGCTGGCAGGTGCGTGAGGTGACCCCGTTGAGCGTGCCCGGCCTAGCCGGCGAACGCCACCTGGTCACTGTTACAGGCCCCTGATTCCCGCCGCCAGCCCCTTGTGGAACAACGGGTTGGCGATCCACGATTTCCGCAAGGGGCCGGTTGTACGCATAATGACCGGTCCCAGCACACGTCGACGAGGCACACCCGCATGGCCCGCATCATCGCCATCGCCAACCAGAAGGGTGGCGTCGGCAAGACCACGACCGCCGTCAACCTGGCCGCTTCCCTGGCCAACGCACCCAAGCGCGTGCTGTTGGTCGACCTGGATTCGCAGGGCAACGCGACCATGGGCAGTGGCGTGGACAAACGCGAGCTGGCCGCCTCCACCTGTGACCTGCTGCTCGGCGAGAACAGCGCTGCCGATGTACGCGTGCAGACTGCCGAGGGTTACGACCTGCTGCCCGGCAATATCGACCTGACCGCCGCCGAGATCCAGCTGATGGGCCAGAGCGAGCGCGAGCAGCGCCTGAAGCGCGCGCTGGCGCCGATCCGCGACGAGTACGACTACATCCTGATCGACTGCCCGCCGGCGCTGTCGCTGCTGACGCTCAACGCGCTGGCCGCCGCCGACTCGGTGATCGTGCCGATGCAGTGCGAGTACTACGCGCTGGAAGGCCTGAGCGCGCTGGTGGAAACCATCGAAGCGTTGCGCACCAGCCTGAACCCGGCGCTGGAGATCGAAGGCGTGCTGCGCACCATGTTCGACGTGCGCAACAACCTGGCCAACGCAGTGTCGGCCGAGCTCACCGAGCACTTCGGCGACCGCGTGTTCCGCACCATCGTGCCGCGCAACGTGCGCCTGGCCGAGGCACCCAGCCATGGCCAGAGCATCGTCGGCTACGACCGCGCCTCGCGCGGTGGCGTGGCCTACCTGGGCCTGGCCGGCGAGATCATCCGCCGCAACAACGAACGCAACAAGGCCGGCAAGGCCGTGGAGATCGTCTGATGACCAGCAGCAAGCCGGCAGCCAAGAAGCGAGGCCTCGGCCGTGGCCTGGATGCGCTGTTGGGCCCGAAAGGCGCGGTCAGCCAGGTGCAGGCCACCACCGCGGTGATCGAGCCGCTGCCGGGTGAAGTGCTGCGCAAGTTGCCGGTCGGCCAGCTGCAGCCGGGCAAGTACCAGCCGCGCCGCGAGATGGACGAGGGCAAGCTGTCCGAGCTGGCCGACTCGATCAAGTCGCAGGGCGTGATCCAGCCGATCCTGGTGCGCCAGCTGCCGGCAGGCAACTACGAAATCGTCGCCGGTGAACGCCGTTGGCGCGCATCGCAGCTGGCCGGCCTGGACGAAGTGCCGGTGGTGGTGCGCGAGCTGGAAGACCGCACCGTCATCGCGATGGCGCTGATCGAGAACATCCAGCGCGAAGACCTCAATCCGCTGGAAGAAGCCGAGGCGCTGCAGCGCCTGATCAGCGAGTTCACCCTGACCCATGCCGAGGCCGCCGAGGCCGTCGGCCGCTCGCGCGCGGCGGTGTCCAACCTGCTGCGCCTGCTGGAGCTGCCGGTGGCGATCCGCCTGCTGCTGGAAACCCGCCGCCTGGAAATGGGCCACGCCCGCGCGCTGCTGACCCTGGCTCCCGAGCTGGCCGGCAAGCTGGCCCAGGAAGCAGCCGATGAAGGCTGGTCGGTGCGCGAGGTCGAGCGCCGTGCGCAGGCCTTCGCCGCCGGCAAGGTGCCGAGCAACCGCCCGGCGGCCACGCCGAAGGTGCAGCAGGCCGACATCGCCTCGCTGGAAACCGAACTGTCCGAAGCATTGGGCGCCAAGGTGGCGATCAATCATGGCCGCGGTGGCAAGGGCAAGCTGATCATCCACTACACCGACCTGGATACCCTGGACGGCGTGCTGGAAAAGCTGCGCACGCGCCAGGGCTGAGCCCGGCGCAGTGACAGGGGGCGCGGCCCGTTCCTGCCGTGTCCCGCCAATGACAGGGAACGTACCGCCGCGCGCGCCGTGGGAATGCACTGCCTTCCGGTCCGTGGCCTCATCCAGGGAGCAGGATATGAGCAACGAATACGAGGACGTCAGCCCGGACGGCACCCAGATACTGGTACATCGCCGCGAAAAGGACTTCGTGCTCGCCACCGGCGAAGAACGCCACATCGAGGCGATCAGCGCCCACCTCGAACGCCATCTGGGCCCGGTGTCCGGTGTCTTCCACGAGATCATCTCCGACCTGGTGCACATCGACGTGCACGTGGTGCCGGCCAATGACCACTGCCCTTACCTGCGCCTGGTCACCTCCGGCATGAGCGACCTGCCGATGACCGTGCCCGCCGAGGTGGACCCGGACGTGCCGCGCTACATGGAACTGATGGTGACCCTGCCGGCGGACTGGCCCATCTCCCAGGACGCCTTCGAGGACGAGCGCAATTACTGGCCGGTGCGCCTGCTGAAGGGCATGGCGCGGTTGCCGCACGAGTACGACACCTGGCTGGGCTTCGGCCACACCATTCCCAACGGCCATCCCAGCGAGCCCTATGCGCCGGGCGTGGGCTTCGACGGCGCCATCGTGCTGACGCCGGTAACCACCCCGGAGGACTTTGCCACGCTGGAACTGGACGACGGCAAGACCATCAGCTTCATGAGCCTGGTCCCGCTGTACCCCGAAGAGATGGACCTGAAGCTGAGGAAGGGCGCCGAGGCGCTGCTCGACCGCTTCGACGCGAAGAGGATCCAGGATGTAATCGAACCCGGCCGCACCAACGTGGCGAAGAAGCGTTTCGGTTTGTTCTGAGACCGGTAACATCAGGGGCCTGAACTTCGTTTCCAGGCCCCTGCCATGACCATCCTGCTCACCGGCGCTGCCGGCTTCATCGGTGCCTACACCGCCCGCGCACTGCTGGAGGCCGGCCAGGCCGTGGTCGGCCTGGACAACTTCAACGATTACTACGACCCGCAGATCAAGCGCGACCGCGTGGCCGCGCTGTGCCCGTCGCTGGACCTGCGCGCGCTGGACCTGACCGACCGCGAGGGCCTGGCTGCGCTGTTCGATGAAGTGCAGCCGACGGCGGTGATCCATCTGGCCGCCCAGGCCGGCGTGCGCTATTCGCTGGAAAACCCGCACGCCTACGTCGACAGCAACCTGGTCGGCTTCGTCAACATGCTCGAACTGTGCCGCCACCGCGGCGTGCAGCACCTGGTGTATGCCTCCAGCAGCTCGGTCTACGGCGATTCGGCCACGCCGCCGTTCTCCGAGGACCAGCGCGTAGACCAGCCGCGTTCGCTGTACGCGGCGACCAAGGCGGCCAATGAGCTGATGGCTTACACCTACGCGCAGCTGTACGGCCTGCATGCCACCGGCCTGCGCTTCTTCACCGTGTATGGCCCGTGGGGCCGGCCGGACATGGCACCGCTGCTGTTCTCCCGCGCGGTGCTGGCCGGGCGGCCGATCGACGTGTTCAACGAGGGCCGCATGCAGCGCGATTTCACACATGTCTCCGACATTGTGTCCGGTATCCTCGGCGCCCTCGCGCACCCGGCCGACGGCCCGGTGCCGCACCGGGTGTTCAACCTCGGCAACCATACGCCGGTCGAGCTGGAGCGCTTCATCAGCGTGATCGAGCAGGCCGCCGGCCGCCCCGCGCAGAAGGTGTACAAGCCCATGCAGCCCGGCGACATGGTGCGCACGATGGCCGATACCCGGCGCGCACATGACGCTTTCGGCTTCGATGCGGTGACCCCGATCGAAGAAGGCCTGCCGCCTGTGGTGCAGTGGTGCCGCGAGTATTTTGGCGATCGCGCCTGAGGATGGATCCTCACGCCGCGGGGTTCATCTTCGGATAACCTCGGCAGCGGAGAATGCGCGGTCTTTGTCCCCCCTTTGGCCGAGTGCCTTATGAGCCAACCCGAGCTTTCCGTTGTCGTCCCGGTATTCAACGAGCGCGACAATGTCGCCCCGCTGGTCGCCGAAATCACCGCCGCGCTGCGTGGCCGGCTGCCGTTCGAAATCGTCTACATCGACGATCACTCGCGCGATGACACCCTGGCGGTGCTGCAGGGACTGAAGGCGACCACCCCGGAACTGCGCGTGCTGCACCATGTGAACCAGAGCGGGCAGAGCACCGCGGTGCGCACCGGCGTCAAGCACGCGCGCGCGCCGTGGATCGCGACCCTGGATGGCGATGGCCAGAACGATCCGGCCGATATCCCCAAGCTGCTCGCCGCACGCGACGCCGCCGAGGCGCAGGTGAAGCTGTTCGCCGGCTGGCGCGTCAACCGCCAGGACAGCGGCAGCAAGCGCTGGGCCAGCAAATGGGCCAACGCCATCCGTGCACGCATGCTGCGCGACGATACGCCCGATACCGGCTGCGGCATCAAGCTGTTCGAACGCAGCGCGTTCCTCGACCTGCCGTACTTCGACCACATGCACCGCTACCTGCCGGCGCTGATGCAGCGCGCCGGCTGGAAGACCACCAGCGTGCCGGTCAACCACCGCCACCGTACCGCTGGCGTGTCCAAGTACAACAACCTCGGCCGCGCGCTGGTCGGCATCCGCGACCTGCGTGGCGTGGCCTGGCTGATCACCCGCAGCAAGCGCACCGCGGTGGAGGAGCGCTGATGGATCTGGAGCTGCATTGGCTCGACCAGCCGCTGACCTGGCTGTACTGGACCGGCCTGCACGTGACCGGCTGGAAGCTGATCGGCTATACCGGCGCGCTGATGTTCGGCGGCCGCTGGCTGGTCCAGTTCGTCGCGTCCAAGCGCGCCGGCAAGCCGGTGATCCCGCGCCTGTTCTGGTACATGAGCGTGCTCGGCAGCCTGATGACGCTGAGCTACTTCCTGTTCTCGGCCAAGCAGGACTCGGTGGGCGTGCTGCAGAACCTGTTCCCGGCGTTCACCGCGCTGTACAGCCTGCACCTGGACATCAAGCACCGCGGCTGGAAGCGAGACAAGGCCAGCCACTGAGGCCCCGGGGTCGGATCCCTTTCCATGGGAAAGGGCTCTGACCCCGTCCGGATCACCCCGTCCGGATCCGCGGCGCATCCACGCATGACGTGGGTCTACTGCGTACCTGGCTACCGTGCCTGGTAGCTGCCAACCTTGGTTGGCACACGGGGAACCCAGCGCCAACCAAGGTTGGCGGCTACCGGGGCCCCGGTCTGCTGCGCAGGCAGGACCTTCGTCCCATGCCACGGGCGATGGGCGGTGCCATGATCGGGGTCTGCCTTCCCGGGAACCTGTGCTCGTGAAAACCCGTCTTGCCGTTGCCCTGCTGATCGCCCTGTCCGCCCCCGCCGTGGCCCTGGCCGCGCCGCCCGCCCCCGCCGCACCGTCCGGCGTGGCTACTGAATCGCCCGCCGACGCCGCCTTCCGCGCGCTGTACGAGAAGGAATGGAAGTGGCGCCAGCAGGGCGGTGGCGAGGCCAGCGAGGACGAGGACGCCCCGGCCAACGCCACCCGCATGCCCGACGTCGGCCCGGCCGCGCAGCAGGCGCGCCTGAAGGTGTGGGACGAGACCCTGGCCGCGCTGAAGAAGATCGACCCGAAGACCCTGTCGGCCGACAACCAGGTCAACTACGCGATCTACCACGACCAGGTGTTCAACCTGGCCGAAGAGACGCGCCTGCGCGGCTACGAGATGCCGTTCAACGCCGATTCCTCGTTCTGGTCCAACCTGTCCTTCATGGCCCGGCGCGAGATGAAGACCGTGCAGGACTACCAGAACTACATCGCACGCCTGAATGATGTACCGCGCTACTTCGGCCAGCAGACCGAGAACATGCGCGCCGGCCTGAAGCGTGGTTTCAGCGTGCCGCGCGCGGTGCTCGATGGCCGCGAAGTGTCCATCGCCACCGTCGCCGAGCTGAAGGACCCGACCGAATCGCCGCTGTACGCGCCGTTCAAGAAGCTGCCCACCACCATCCCGACCGCCGAGCAGGCCAGGCTGCAGGCGCAGGCGCGCGCGGCGATCAGCGGCAAGGTGGTGCCGGCGTTCCAGCAGCTGCGCACCTTCTTCGTCAACGAGTACGTGCCACAGGCGCGCACCACCCTGGCCGCAGAAGCGATGCCCGATGGCAAGGCGTACTACCGGCAGCAGATCCACGAATACACCACGCTGGACCTGTCGCCGGACGAGATCCACCGCATCGGCCTGGGCGAGGTCGAGCGCATCCAGAAGGAAATGAACGACATCATCAAGCAGGTGAAGTTCAAGGGCAGCTTCGCCGAGTTCCTGACCTTCCTGCGTACCGATCCGCAGTTCTATGCAAAGACACCGGAAGAGCTGCTGTCGCGTGCCGCGTGGATCTCCAAGCGGGCGGACGGCCAGCTGGGCAAGTACATGACGTTGCCGCGCGCGCGCTTCACCATCGTGCCGGTGCCGCCGGACATCGCACCGTTCTGGACGGCCGGCCGCGGTGGCATGGGCACCTACTGGCTCAACACCTACAACCTGCCGTCGCGCCCGCTGTACAACCTGCCGGCGCTGACCCTGCATGAATCCGATCCGGGCCACTCGCTGCAGGGCGCGATCGCCGCCGAGCAGAAGAACCTGCCGGAGTTCCGCCGCAACGCCTACATCTCCGCCTATGGCGAAGGCTGGGCGCTGTACTGCGAGAAACTGGGCGTGGAGATGGGCATCTACGAAACCCCGTACGAGGATTTCGGCCGCCTGACCTACGAGATGTGGCGTGCCGCGCGCCTGGTGATCGACACCGGCGTGCACAGCAAGGGCTGGACCCGCGAGCAGGCGTTGGCCTACCTGCGTGACCACACCGCGCTGAGCGAGCATGAAGTGACCACCGAGGTGGACCGCTACATCTCCTGGCCTGGCCAGGCGCTGAGCTACAAGCTGGGCGAGATCGCCATCGTGCGCCTGCGTGCGCAGGCCGAGAAGGAGCTGGGCGACAAGTTCGACATCAAGGGCTTCCACGACACCCTGCTCAAGCAGGGCTCGGTGCCGCTGCCGGTGTTGGAACAGCAGATCCAGGCCTACATCGCCGAGCGCAAGAAGGCCTGACCGTGCGAGGGTAGTGCCGGCCGCTGGCCGGCAACCCGACCCGGTCACGGGGTCGGATCCCTTTCCTGTGGAAAGGGCTCCGACCCCCTCTCGCCTCACCCCACCGGCCGCGGCTTGGCCACCCGTGCTGCGAAGGTCGGCAGCACCAGCAGGGTCAGCACGGTGGCGGTGATCAGGCCACCGATCACCACCGTGGCCAGCGGCTTCTGCACCTCCGCACCGGAACCGCTGGCAATCGCCATCGGGATGAAGCCGACGATCGCCACCAGCGCCGTGGTCAGCACCGCGCGGATGCGGCTCGAGGCACCGTTGATCGCCGCCTGCAGCGGCAGGTCGCCGGCATCCAGGCGTTCGCGGATCGCCTGCATCAGCACCAGGCCGTTCAACGTGGCCACGCCGGAGACGGCGATGAAGCCAACTGCCGCCGATACCGAGAATGGCATGCCTCGCAGCAGCAGCGCGAGGATGCCACCGACCAGCGCCAACGGCACGCAGCTGAACACCAGAATGGCTTCCTTGCCGCTGCGCAGGGCCATGAACAGCAGGCTGCCGATCAGCAGGAACACCACCGGCACCACGGTTGCCAACCGCTTCTCCGCGCGCTGCAGGTTCTCGAACTGACCGCCCCAGGTCAGGTAGGCGCCCGGCGGCAGCGCCACGTCGGCCACCGCAGCCTGCGCCTCGCCGACGAAGCCGCCCAGATCGCGACCGCGCACGTTGGCCTGCACCACCACGCGGCGGCTGCCGTTGTTGCGGCTGATCTGGTTCGGCCCTTCGCTCACGGTAATGCGCGCCACCGACGACAACGGAATCACGAGCCCCGATGGCGTGGCGATCGGCAGCGAGGCCAGCTGGTCCGGATCGTTGCGCGAGGCATCGTCCAGGCGCACCACCACGTTGAAGCGGCGGTCGCCTTCGAAGATCTTGCCGGCCGTGGTACCGCCGATGCCGGTGGACAGCGCATCACTCACATCTGCAGCGCTCAACCCGTACTGTGCCGCCGCCACGTGGTCGATCGCCACGTTGAGCGTGGGCAGGCCGGAGATCTGTTCCACCCGCACGTCGGCCGCGCCATCCACCGCACGCAGCTTCAACGCCACCTGGTCGGCCACCTTCTGCAGCTGGCTGAAGTCATCACCGAAGATCATTACGGCCAGGTCGGTACGCACGCCGGAAATCAGTTCGTTGAAGCGCAGCTCGATCGGCTGGCTGAACTCGAAGCTGTTGCCCAGCTGCTGCCCGGCCAGTTTCTCGAAGCGCGCCACCAGTGCGTCCTTGGCCAGCGTCGGATCGGGCCAGTCCTTGCGTGGCTTCAACACGATCACGCTGTCGGAAATGTTGGTCGGCATCGGGTCGATCGCCGCCTCGGCGGTACCGGTGCGCGAGAACACGGTTTCCACTTCCGGCTGCTTGGCAATCGCCTTTTCCAGCGCCAGCTGCATTGCCAGTGACTGCTCCAGCGAGGTCGATGGCACGCGCAGGGCCTGCATCGCCACGTTGCCTTCATCCAGGGTCGGCATGAACTCGCGGCCCAGCAGCGAGAACGCGCCGATGCCCACCACCACCATCATCACCGCACCGGCCAGCACCGTGCGCGGGTGCGCCACGGCCTTGCGCACCACCGGTTCGATGCGCGCACGCAGCACGCGGATCAGCCTGGTTTCGTGCTCGCCGTCGTCCGCGTGCGCATCGCCGTCCTTCACCTTGGGCTCGCGCACCAGCAGCGCGGCCATCGCCGGCACGAAGGTGAAGGAGAACAGGAAGGCACCGACCAGGGCCAGCATGAACGTGGCCGCCATCGGGTGGAACGTCTTGCCCTCCACGCCCTCCAGCGTGAGGATCGGCGCGAACACCAGCAGGATGATCAGCTGGCCGAAGGCCGCAGGGCGCGCCATCTTAATGGCCGAATCGGCGGCTACGCGCAGGCGTTCCATCGCGGTCAGCGCACGGCCCAGTTCGGCGCGGCGCTGGCCCAGCATCAGCAGTGTCGACTCGACCACGATCACCGCACCGTCCACCAGGATGCCGAAGTCCAGCGCACCCAGGCTCATCAGGTTGCCACTGATGCCGAAGCGGTTCATGCCGATCACTGCGAACAGGAACGACAGCGGAATCACCAGCGCGGTGATCGTTGCCGCACGCAGGTTGCCCAGCAGCAGGAACAGCACCACCACCACCAGCAGCGCGCCCTCGGTGAGGTTCCTGGCGACGGTCTTGATGGTGGAATTGACCAGCACGCTGCGGTCCAGCACCGGTGCCGCCACGATGTCGGCCGGCAGTGACTTGTTTACCTGTTCCAGGCGCGCGGCCGCTGCCTGGGCCACGGTGCGGCTGTTGCCACCGGCAATCATCAGCGCGGTGCCCAGCACGGCTTCATGGCCGTTGCGGCTGGCCGCACCCAGCCGCGGCGCGCGGCTCAGTTCCACCGTGGCCACATCGGCTACGCGTACCACCACGCCATTGCGGGTCGCCACCGGGGCCTGTGCCAGGTCGTCGGTGGTCAGCGCCAGGCCGTCGGCACGTACCACCAGGCCCTCGCCGGCACGCTGTACGAAGCCGGCACCGGCCTGCACGTTGGAACGCTGCAGGGCAGTGACCAGGTCGGCCAGGCCGAGGCCATGCGCGGCCAGTCTGGCGCTGTCCGGATGCACGCCGTATTCCTTGACGTAGCCGCCAACCGTATCGACGCCGGCCAGCCCCGGGCTGGAACGCATCTGCGGCGCGATGATCCAGTCCTGCACGGTGCGCAGGTAGGTCGCACGTTCTTCGGGCGTACGCAGCAGGTTGCCTTCCGGTGTGCGGTAGACCTCGCCGGCCTGCCAGCCCGCTTCATCGGGTTTGGCCAGTTTGGCCGGATCGAACGCGGTGAAGTCCACCGTCCACATCAGCACCTCGCCAAGGCCGGTGGTGACCGGCGACAGCATCGGTGATGCACCATCGGGCAGGTCTTCCGATGCCTCGCGCATGCGTTCGGCCACCTGCTGGCGGGCGAAGTAGATGTCGGTGGCATCGGTGAAGATCGCGGTGACCTGCGAGAAACCATTGCGCGACAGCGAACGCGTGGTGGTCAGGCCGGGGATGCCGGCCAGCGCGGTTTCCAGCGGATAGGTCACCTGCCGCTCGATCTGCTCCGGTGTCAGCGCCGGTGCCACCGTGTTGATCTGTACCTGACGGTTGGTGATGTCCGGCACCGCGTCGATCGGCAGCTTGCCCAGCTGGAACAGGCCCACCGCGGCGATCAACGCGGCCATGAACACCACCAGCCAGCGGTGGCGCACCGCTGTTTCAATGATCAGCTTGAACATGGTCGCCTCCTCAGTGGCCGTGCTCGGCTTCGCCCTTGGCCAGCTCGGCCTTGAGCAGGAAGGCATTGGCACCGACGATGCGCTCGCTGCCGGTCAGCCCAGCGAGGATCTCGATGCGGTCACCGGCACGGCGCCCGGCCAGGACCGGCTGCGCCTTGAAGCCACCTTCGACGGCGACAAACACCGCGCTGCTGCCATCAACGTTCTGCACTGCATCGGCCGGGACGCTGAGCGAACCGTCCCGGCCTTCGGTGACCACCACGGCCGAGACCGGCGAACCGGCCGGCGGCAGCGACGCATCCACCGGGGTGGCGCGGATCACCGCGACGCCGCCCTGCTGGCGCACATCGGCGGCCGAACCGGTGACGGTGGCGGTGAAGCTGCCACCCGGCACGCTCACTTCCAGCGTCATGCCGGGCGTGACCTGTGCGGCCAGCGCCGGCGGTGCGGTGAACACCAGCTCGTTCATTGTCGGGTCGGCGACATCGGCGACTGCACTGCCGGCGGCGACTACACCGCCCGGAGTGACCTGCACGTTGCCGACGATGCCGGCCACCGGGCTGGTGATGCGCACGCGGCCACTGGCATCGGGCGCACCGTTGGCAGCGGCCTGGGCCTGCGCGGCAGCGGCCTGGGCCTGTGCCGCCAGCGACCGTGCGCGCGAGGCTTCCATCTCCTGGCGGGCGACCACGCCCTGGTCGACCAGCGCCTTGTCGCGACCATAGGCCAGGCGCGCGGCCTCGGCTTCGGCCGAGGCGGCCAGCGCATTGGCGCGGAACACCGCCGCTTCGCCGCTGACCACGATCGCCAGTGCCTGGTTCTGCTTCACCGCGGTGCCCGGTGCGACCAGCACGCGTTCGACGCGGCCGGTCACGGTCGACGCCACCGAGGCGCGTGCACCGACCGACGGTTCGACCCGGCCGGACAGGCGCGTGGAGCTACCGCCACCACGACCGACCGCGACCACTTCGATACCGGACGCCTTGATCTGCTCAGGAGTCAGCTGCACGACACCCTCATCGCCATCGGCGGGCGCCTTTGCGGATTCGGCCTTGGCCTCCTTGCTGTCGGCGGCATGGCCGTGGCCATCGTCGGTGCCGGCCTTGGCCGCAGCCGGGTCTTCATTGGCAGGCGTCTGCGCGTTGCCAGCGCAGCCGGCCAGCAGCGCGGCCAGCAGCACGCCGCCGATCAGCGGGAAAGTACGGGAGAGCGTCATGGGACCTCCACAAAAGGTGCGCGCCCTTCAAGGCGGGCAAGATCGATTTCCGCGGCGACGCGCGACAGGCGCGCATCCACGGCGGTGCCGCGGGCGGCGATGAGGGCGCTGCGCGTGCTGCGCAGTTCCAGCTGCGAGATGCGCCCGGCGTCGAAGCCGATGCGGGCCAGGCG
This sequence comes from Stenotrophomonas sp., assembly GCF_059505245.1. NCBI lineage: Bacteria > Pseudomonadati > Pseudomonadota > Gammaproteobacteria > Lysobacterales > Lysobacteraceae > Stenotrophomonas > Stenotrophomonas sp. The sequence continues at coordinate 81,380 of NZ_JCACKF010000016.1, read as the reverse complement.
ATACGCCTCTTCGGCGGCGACCACGCTTTCATCGGCGGCGCGGGTACGGCTGCCGGCGGCCTTCAAACCGGCCACCGCGGAGAGGCGTGCCGCCTCGCTGTCGCGGCGCTGCTGGTCCAGGCGTGCCTCGGCCGCGCGCTGGTCGGCATTGGCGGCGCGTATGCCCCCGCGGTTGCGGTCGAACAGCGGGATGCTGAGGCTGACCCCGAGGTTGTAGGCGCGCTCGCCCCCCTCGCGGAAGCGGGTCTGCGCGGCAGTGACGCTCAGGTCGGGCAGGGCGCGCTTGCGCTCCACGTCGACCAGCTTGCCCGCCGCATCCGCTTCGGCTTCGGCGATGCGCACCGCCAGCGCGGTATCGGTGGCACCGCGTGGCAACGGCGGCGCGCGGTCGAGCAGGCTGTCGCCGATCGACTGCACCGGCGCATCCAGCAGCGCGGCACCGGCCAGGCGGGCCAGCGCGGCATCGCGGAAGGCCTGCGCCTCATCCAGCGCGGCGCTGGCGTTGGCGACTTCGCTCTGCGCCTGCACGGCGCGCAGCTGCGGCTCGCGGCCCTGCTTGACCATCGCGTTGACCGCGTTGGCGTCAGCGCGGGTGAGGCTCAGTGCTTCTTCGGCCAGGGTGTAGCGGCGCAGTGCACTTTCCGCCTGTGCATAGACCACCGCCAGCTGGCTGGCCACGTCGCTGCGGCTTTGGGCACCACGCAGGTTGGCGGCCTGTGCCTCGGCACGGGCGGCACGGACACGCGCGCCACGCTGGCCCCAGACCTCCAGCGGCTGGGACAGGGTGAGCACGGTATCGGCCTTGCCCATGCCGCCATAGGAGCCGGTGCCCCAGGCGTTTTCGGCGGAGTAAGAGAGGGAAGGGTTGGGCAACGCACGGGCCTGGTCGGCGCGCGCGTCGGCGGCCTCGGCCAGCGCCGCACCGACGCGGGTGCCGGGCAGCTGGTCCAGGCGTTCAAGCAGGGTGTCGTAGGAAGGGGCGGCTTGCGCCATCACCGATGCCGCCGGGGCCAGGCCCAGCAACACGGCGACGACCCGCCCGGCCGCACGCAGCGGCCGACGTGTCAGGGTCGACATGAAGAATTTCCGGATGTGAGGGGAACCGAAGCCCGCGAATGCGGGACGCGCTCAACTCACGCCCGGGGAGGACGCGTCAGTTCATCCTGGGCGACCGCATAGGTCGCCGCGTCGCCGGCATTCATCCAGCGCGCCGGAAGCGGCGCACCGAAGGCGGCGAAGGTACTGGCCGGCAGGCTCAGATTGGAGTGGTGGCAGTGGTTGTGGCCACAGGCACCGACGTGCTTGCCGTCGGCATCGCCATCGGCATCCGGTGCGGACTCCACATGCACCGTGCTGGCATGCGGTTCCACCGTGCAGGCCAGCGCGTCGGCCACCGGCACGACCACGAATGCCGCCATCAGCAGCATCAGCAGGGTCGAACGGAGGTGGCGGGTGATCCAGCGCATGGACGGCAGGCTAGCAAGCGGTTTTCGCCGGATACAATATCAATGGACGCTTCGGGAATTCGTCGGAATCTCCCGTTCAGCTGGGCCGGGCGCGGGGTCGGATCCCTTTCCTCCGGAAAGGGCTCTGACCCCATCACATCGTTCGGGTGCGCCGCGCACATGTGCTCTGGTAGGTGTCGACCTTGGTCGACACGCTTTTCGACCCCACCGCGTTGCCGGCCAGCGGCCGGCACTACCCGTGTCACGGCAGCTTCGCGATCACCTTGATCTCGAACTGGAACCCATACAGCCAGGTCACGCCGATACCGGTCAGGGTCGGGTGCGGCGCCTCGCCCCAATACTCCGGCACGATTGCCCAGGCCTTCTCAAAGTTCTTCTCTGGATCGACCAGGAACACGGTCACGTCGATCACGTCATCGAACGTGCAGCCGGCAGCAGCCAACACCGCATTGAGATTCTCGAAAGCGCGGCGCACCTGCGTTTCGAAGTCTGGCTCGGGCGAGCCGTCCTCACGGCTGCCGACCTGGCCGGATACGAACAGGAAGCCGTTGGAACGGATCGCAGGCGAGTAGCGGTTGCGCTCGTACAGGGCCTGGCGGCCGGCGGGGAAAACGACATCACGCTGTGACATGGGGAAGATCCCGTGGGAGAGAACGCCATCCTCCCCGTCAGCGCTGTCTGGATAAACCGCGATGATCGGCCTAGATTGATTGTCAATTCCAAACAATCATGGCCCGCCATGGACCGTTTCGAGGCGATGCGGGCCTTTGCCCGGGTGGTGGAAACCGGCAGCTTCACCCGCGCCGCGCAGACCCTGCAGATCAGCCGCACCACGGCCACCCAGCTGGTGCAGCAGCTGGAGGCGCACCTGCGGCTGCGCCTGCTTAACCGCACCACGCGCCGGGTCAGTGTGACCGCTGACGGCGCGGCCTACTACCCGCGCATCGCCCGCCTGCTGGCCGAGCTGGAAGAGGTGGAAGGCGGGCTGGGTGACGCGGCCAGCCAGCCGCGCGGACGCCTGCGCGTGGATGTGCCCGGGCCGTACGCGCGGCTGCGGCTGGTGCCGGCGTTGCCGGATTTCCAGGCGCGCTACCCGGAGATCCAGCTGGACATCGGCGTGAGTGACCGCGAGGTCGATGTCATCGCCGACAACGTCGACTGCGTGATCCGGGGTGGCACCCCGGCCGACCCGGCGCTGGTGGCGCGGCCGCTGGCGGCGCTGCCGATCGGCTTCCACGCCAGCCCCGGCTATGTGCAGCGTTTCGGGTTGCCGACCGATCCGCGCGCGCTGCAAGGGCCCGATCACCACATGGTCGGCTTCCTCAGCCCGCGCAGTGGCCGCGCACGCGTGTTCGTTGCACAGCGCGGTGATGAACGCGTTGAGGTGCAGGGCCGCTATACGGTCGGCTTCGATGATGGAAACGCCTATCTGGCCGCTGCGTTGGCGGGGTTGGGCGTGGTGGCGCTGCCCAGCTACATGGCCGAGCCGCACGTGGCGCGCGGCGAGCTGTTGCCGGTGTTGCCGGACTGGCAGCTGCCGCCGATGCCGATGCATGTGATGTTCCCGCCGAACCGGCACATGAGCCAGCGGCTGCGGGTGTTCATCGATTGGGTGGTGGAGGCGTTGGGTTGATCGCGCGCGCGCATCTGTAGAGCCGAGCCCACGCTCGGCTGCTTCTGGCATCACCAAGCCCGCGCTACGCGCGCCAGCCGAGCGTGGGCCCGGCTCTACCGGCATGCGAAAATCACCACCGCACGCAACAGAACACATCGCCACGCATGAGTCGCATCGTCGCACTGGATACCGAAACCACCGGCATCTCCCACCGCCTGGGGCACCGGGTGATCGAAATCGGTGCCGTCGAACTGATCGATGGCCAGCTCACCGGCCGCCAGTTCCACACCTACCTGCAGCCGCAGCGCAGGGTCGACTGGGGTGCACAGCGCGTGCACGGCATCAGTGATGCGATGCTGGTGGGCAAGCCACTGTTTTCCAGCAAGGCCGCCGAACTGCTGGACTTCCTGCGCGGCAGCGAGATGGTCGCGCACAACGCCACCTTCGATGTGGGCTTCCTGGACAACGAGCTGCGTCTGTCCGGTATTCCCGGCACGCTGGCCCAGCATTGCCGCATCACCTGCAGCCTGAAGCTGGCGCGCGGGCGCTGGCCGGGCCAAGGCAACAAGCTGGATGATGTGCTGCAGCGCCTGCGCATTCCCAGCCAGCGCGGCCTGCACGGCGCGCTCAAGGATGCCCATCTGCTGGCGCAGGTGATTTCGCACCTGCGCTGAGGCCTGGCCGCTGTTACACCGGCCGTAACCAGCGCTCGATCATCGCCACGCCACAGGCCACCCCGTCCTCATGGCCCATCGCCACGCCCAGGGTCGCCGCGCGTGCGCGTGTTGCGTCGGTTTCAACGAAGGTGATGGCTGCCGCCAGCGTTGCTGCATCCAGTCGCTTCGGTGACAACGGTGCCGGTGCCACGCCCAACCGATACAGGCGATCGGCCCAGAAGAACTGATCCGCGGCGAACGGCATCACCAGCGAGGGAATGCCGGCGCGGCTGGCCGAATGCGTGGTGCCGCTGCCACCATGGTGGATGGCGAGTGCGCAATGCGGGAACAGTGCTTCGTGTGGCGTCGGGCCGAGCACGAACACATCTGCTGGCAGCGCACCCGTCGGCAATCCGGCCCACCCTGGAAACAGCAGCACCCGGCGCGGTGCCAGCGCCTGCAGCAGGGCCGGCAGTACGCGCTCGCGATCGAATCCGGTCATGCTGCCAAAGCCCAGATAGACCGGCGGCGGCCCGGCATCGAGGAAGGCCTGCAGATCGGCCGGCGGCGTCCAGGGCGCATCAGGAAGCCGCCATTGGCCACAGGCGATGTGGTCGGCCGGCCAGTCCGCCGGTGGCGGCAGCAGCTGCGGCGAGATGCCATAGAGCATCGGCAGGTCGGACCACAGCGCGCGACGCGGCGATTGCCCCAGTTGCTGGCGTGCCGCGTTGATCGGCCGACGGAACTGGCGCCAGATCAGGCCGTTGACCCACCCGTAGCTGGCCCGGTTCAACCAGCCCGGCGAGCGTCCGGGTGGCAGGAACGGAGAGCGGAAGGCTCGCGTCGGGGTCAGCGGAATCATGCCGGTGCCGATGACCGGCAGACCCCGACGTTCGCCCACGCTCATGCCGACAAGGGCCGCCAGTCCGCCGGTCAGAATCGCATCGCAGCCTTCGGCGGCGGCATCGGCCTGGCGCATCCAGCCGCTGACATGCTGCAGCGCCATCCGTGCCAGACCGGTACTGGCGGCGGCAACACCGTTGCCCCGCGAGACAAGGGCGACCACTTCGTCATGGATGTCACCCTCATGGGCCGCGTGGGGCACATCCAGGGCCTGCGCGCTGCCCAGGGTGCCGCCATCGGCCAGCAGTGTCACCGCGTGGCCTGCGCTGATCAGCCCATGGCAGAGCATGGCCAGCGGACGCGTATCGCCTTCGGTTTCGTAGGTCAGGGCCAGCAGCCGCATGGAAAGCTCCGCAGTGATCCGGGCCAGTATGCCGGTTGGCGAAGTCTCCCCGGCCCCGCCGGTCCAGTCCCCGCCTGTGGGTAACTTGCGCAAGTGCTTGAACCCGTGCATAATGCGCGGCTCGCTGTGTCCGGTTTTCTACCGGGCGGCGCCCCCGGGAGCACGTCCCCGGCCGCCCAACGCCAGCGTAACCCTTTGATTCTCTTGACGTGTGGTGGGCAACCATCGAGGCCGCCGTCGCCCGGGCTACGGGCTGACAACTACTACTATCGAGGTGCGCAATGTCCCGCGTATGCCAGGTTTCCGGCAAGCGAGTGCAGACGGGTAACAACGTCTCGCACGCCAACAACAAGACCCGTCGTCGTTTCCTGCCGAATCTGCACGAGCGCCGTTTCTGGGTGGCCAGCGAGAACCGCTGGGTCAAGCTTCGTGTTTCCGCGCATGCACTGCGCACCATCGACAAGAACGGCATCGATTCCGTTCTGGCTGAGCTGCGTGCGCGCGGCGAAAAGGTCTGAGGAGTAAAGCATCATGGCAGGCAAGCGCGATAAGGTCCGTATGATTTCCTCGGCCGGTACCGGCCACTTCTACACGACCGACAAGAACAAGAAGAACACCCCGGGGAAGATGGAATTCCTGAAGTACGATCCGGTCGTGCGCAAGCACGTCCTGTACAAGGAAGGCAAGATCAAGTAATCCGCAAGGATTGCTGATCCCCGAAAAGACCCGCCATGCATGGCGGGTCTTTTTTTGTTGGAGTGGGGCTAGGCAGAATGGACTGCCCTCTTGGCTGGGGGCACAGTAGGTCGTAGGGTGGGGCATAGGAGGGCGAGCAGACGAGCGTAGCCCGTGGCATTAAGCCAAGCCTCCCATTGTTCCGGTGGGGAAGAGCTGGTCTTGCGCCTCTGCCAGCTCGTCGTGATTTGAGATGGTCAATGGCCGCGCTCTACTCAAAGCTGAACCCGAAAAAGGCCCTGGTGTGGAGGATCATTCACCGGGACAACGTGCCGTGGGTGCTCGAACACGGGCTGCATTGCGGGAATGACGACGTCAAGGCACCCAACTGGGTAAGCATTGGAAATTCGGAGTTGATCGATAAGCGCTCGACCCATCCGGTTCCGGCGGGGCCGGGCGGCTTTCTCAATGACTACGTGCCGTTCTACTTCACACCGTTTTCCCCCATGTTGCGCAACATCTCGAGCGGGAGAGGTGGTGTTCAGAGGCGCTCCAATGATGAAATCGTTATCCTGGTTTCCAGCCTCCACCACATTGCAGAGCTGGGACATTCCTTTCTGTTTACGGATAGCCATGCGTACTATCAATGGGCGAATTTCTACACAGACTTGGACGACCTCGGAAGAATTGATTGGCCGTTGCTCCAAGCTCGTGACTTCCGCCGGGATCCAGATGATCCGGCAAAATTCGAACGCTATCAGGCCGAGGCTCTCGTGCACCGTCACCTTCCCGTAACCGGTTTGCTCGGAATCATTTGCTACACCGAGGCGTTGAAGGAGAAGCTTGAGCTTCAGGTCAATGCTTGCAACGTCGATCTGCGTGTCTTTGCTCGCACACAGTGGTACTTCTGATGATCAAGTTCACACAAGGTAACCTGCTCGAGGCCAATGCCGAAGCATTGGTGAATACCGTGAATACGGTTGGCGTCATGGGCAAGGGAATTGCTCTTATGTTCAAAGAGCGATTTGCGGAGAACTACCGTCTCTACTCGGCAGCTTGTAAGGCCAACGAGGTGCGGGTTGGTCGGATGTTCGTCACCGAAGTTCGTGAGTTGGATGGGCCGCGTTGGATTGTCAATTTCCCAACGAAACAGCACTGGCGAGGTAATTCGCGAATCGAATGGATCGCCGAAGGACTTCGTGATCTTAGGCGATTTCTAATAGAGAGCGCGGTGACTTCCATTGCTATACCCCCACTTGGGGCTGGCAATGGTGGCCTTGATTGGTCGGTCGTCCGCGATCTGATAGAAGGCGAGCTGGGCGATCTCAATGCCGAAGTGATCGTGTTTGAACCAACTGCCAAGTATCAGAACGTCGCTAAGCGTAGTGGTGTAGAGAAGCTCACTCCAGCTCGCGCTCTAATTGCTGAACTTGTACGGCGCTACTGGGTCCTTGGCATGGAATGCAGCCTTTTGGAGATCCAGAAACTTGCATGGTTCCTCGAGCGAAACATCGAGAAAAAAGGGCTCTCTCCGCTCGACCTACGTTTCGCAGCGCACAAGTATGGTCCATATGCGGACCGGCTGCGCCACCTGCTGGATGGTCTTGACGGGAGCTATCTGCATTGCGACAAGCGCATCAGTGATGCGGATCCATTTGACGTGATTTGGTTTGATGACAGTCGAAAGCAATTCGTCCAAACATATATTCGAACTGAGGCGAAGGAGTACCTCCCAGCACTGGAGGCGACGGCCGATCTGATCGATGGGTTTGAATCTCCATTCGGCATGGAGCTGCTGGCCACTGTGGACTGGCTTCTCGTCAAGGATGGATCCGAACCGACAGTGGACTCTGTTCGTGAAGGGCTGAGACATTGGCGTGGGGGGCAGGAGGCTGCGCAGCGAAAGGATCGTCTGTTTGATGATCGATCAATTTCCATCGCGTTGAATCAGCTGTGCTTGGTCGATTGCCACTAGGGGAGGAAGTTCCAATTGCTCGTCGCCGAGAGGCTCATGTCTTTTCGGAGCGTTGACGTATCCGACTTCTATCGCCCTCACGACGCCGCGGTTCAATCCCAATCGAAGATGCGCAGAGTGTCGCTTGTGGCGAGTCCAGGCGAACCCCGGGCCGAATGCGATAAGTGATTGTGCCTACCGGTTCCGGCACTTCGCGCGTTCCAAATCGATTGGAACGACATGCCCTGCCGTGCCCATGATGGCAAGCCGCTGCAGTTGCAGCGGTCGGGCTTGCAATCCCGTCGAATCGGTAGTCAGTAAACTCGCCCGCCGTTGCCGGAAAAACTCCGCCGACGGCGGGCGACCCATCTGCCTCTACGGCGGACGGTGCGTGGGGGCCTCGCGCCCGCCGGTTTGGTGACTACCGTTCCCGGTATTGCAACCACGCATCGTCCGCCACCTTCACGGTGGCCAGATCCGTTGAAGGAGGTTGCATGAACACCCCATCACACCGGCAGGACCTGGAACTGGGCTGGCTGCGCCTGCAGCGCATGCTGCAAGGCATCGAGGGCATGGCGCTGCTGCTGTGCGACCACCATCTGGCACTGGCCAACGGCGCGCCGTCGCCGCTGCCGGAGGCGCAGCTGGAGCGGGCCGCACAGGCGATCGCCTGCATGGCGCTCAACGGCCGCCGCCATGCCGACGCGGTGCGGCGGCTGTGCGGTCGGACCGGAAGGCCGTCGAGCGCGGCTCGACTCCACAAGGGCCGGTGGGCAGAATGGCCCATCACCTCCCGACGGGCGACACGATGCTGTTCGAGTGGTTGCTGGGTTCGTACCTGCTGCTGATCGACTGGCTGATCCGGCTGGTTGCACTGTGCTGGATCCCCACCCGCACCACGCCGGGGGCGGCGCGTAGCTGGCTGCTGCTGGTCGGCTTCGTGCCGCTGCTGGGCCTGCCGCTGTACCTGCTGTTCGGCCACCCATGGCTGTCGCGCGAGCGCATCCGCCGCCAGGCCGAGGCCTCGCAGGTCATCCGCGAGGAACAGGCGCTGCAGCATCGCCTGCGCTGGACACCGCAGCCGGACACCGCCAGCGCTGAGATCGTGCCGCTGGTGCAGCGCCAGGGCGACTTCATGCCGGTGCACGGCAACGCCGTCGATCTGCTGACCGACTACGACGAATCACTGCACACGCTGATCGCCGACATCGACCAGGCCGAAGACCGCGTGCACCTGCTGTACTACCTGATGTTCGACGACGCGGTGGGCGAGGCGATCGTCGAGGCCCTGCAGCGTGCGGCTGCACGTGGCGTGCAGTGCCGCGTGCTGCTCGACGCGGTGGGCGCCAAGCGCGGCCTGCGTGCCTATCGCAAGCGCCTGCAGGCGCGCGACATCGAAGTGCGCGCGATGCTGCCCGGTGGCCTGCGCTGGCGCCGCAGCGGGCGCATGGACCTGCGCAACCATCGCAAGATCGCGGTGATCGACAACGAAGTGGCCTATGTCGGTTCGCAGAACCTGGCCGGCCCGCAGTTCGTGCCTGGCCACCCGAACCGCGAGCTGGTGGCGCGCGTGCGCGGCCCGGCGGTGGCGCATCTGGAAGCGGTGTTCGCCAGCGACTGGTACATGGAAACCGGCCAGCGCCTGGACGTGATCGCCGATGTGCCCGAGTGCAGCGACGACATCGCCACCCAGTTGCTGCCCAGCGGCCCCGCCTATCCCTACAGCAACGCACGCGATGCGGTGGCGGCGCTGATCCACCTGGCGCGGCGCCGGCTGGTGATGGTCACCCCGTATTTCGTGCCCGACGAAGCCACGCTCAGCGCCTTGCGCATTGCGGCCTTGTCCGGCGTGCAGGTGCAGCTGATCCTGTCGGCCAGCAACAACCAGCGGCTGACGTCGTGGGCGCAGGAGGCCTACTACGACGAGCTGCTGCGCTGTGGCGTGCGCATCGCGCTGTACGAGCCGCAGTTCCTGCATGCCAAGCACATGAGCGTGGACGAGGACATCGCCGTGCTCGGCTCGATCAACATGGACATCCGCTCGTTCGCGCTGAATGCCGAAATCGGCCTGGTCTGCTACGACCGTGCGCTGGTGCAGCAGCTGTGCGCGATCGAGGATGGCTACCTGCGCGAGTCGCGGCAGCTGGACCTGCAGCAGTGGCGCAGCCGTCCCACGTGGCGGCGCAGCCGCGAAGGCATCGCACGGCTGGCCGATGCGTTGATGTGAAACGGCGGCAACCGCCCGCTTCGGCAATCCGGCCCGTCATCGCCGATGGCCTACAATCGGCGCATGACTGATTCACCGCGTAATGGCGAACTGGACCTGGCAATCATCGGTGGTGGTGCGGCCGGGGTGCTGGTGGCGATCCAGGTGTTGCGCCAGGCCCAGGCGCCGCTGGCGCTGGCCATCTTCGAACCGGCTTCGCAGCTGGCGCAGGGCATCGCCTATGCCACGCCGTGGCCGGAGCACCTGCTGAACGTGCCGGCGGCGAAGATGAGTGCGTTTGCCGACCAGCCCGGCGATTTCCTCGACTACCTGATGGCCGCCAACGCCTACCCGGGCGAGGCGCGCGAGGTGCTGGGCGAGCGTTATGTGTGCCGCCACTACTTTGCAGCGTACCTGCAGCAGCGCCTGCAGGAGGCCGCCGCGGCCAGCCCGGCACAGCTGCAGGTGATCGTGCAGCCGGTACTGGGCCTGCAGCCGGATGACCACGGCTACCAGCTGGCACTCGGCGATGGCCAGACGCTGCACGCCGCACAGGCAGTGCTCGCCACCGGCAACAGCATGCGGCCGCTGCCGGTAGCCGGTGCCGAGGCACTGCCCGCCGATGACGTGATCGAGGCCTGGGACTACGACGGCGTACGCACCCTGGCCGGTGAGCAGGCCGTGGCCATCGTCGGCTCCGGCCTGAGCATGGCCGACACCGTGCTGGCGCTGGTTGCTGCCGGCCACACCGGCCCGCTGCACGTGATCTCGCGCCATGGGCTGCTGCCGTTGCCGCATGCGCATGGCGGCCTGCCCTCGTTCGACCCGGCTGCGCTGCTGCCGATGAGCCTGCGCCAGCGCCTGCGCGCGTTGCGCGGGTTCGCGCGCCAGGCGCAGGCCGATGGTCTGCCGTGGCAGGGGGTGACGGACCGCATTCGTCCGCACGGGCAGGCACTGTGGTGCAGCCTCGACGCGGCCGACCAGCGCCGCTTCCTGCGCCATGTGGTGCGCTACTGGGACGTGCATCGCCACCGCATCGCCGAAGAGGTCGACGCACAGCTGCAGGCGCTGATCGAAAGCGGCCAACTGCGTATTCACCGGTCCCGCCTGCAACGCGTCGGCCGCGAAGGCGAAGCGCTGCGGCTTTCTGGCCGCGCTCCGTCTGGCAATGAACAGCACTGGACGATCGGCGGCGTGATCAACGCCACCGGCGTGGAAACCCGCGCCAGCGCGCTGCGCAATCCCTTGCTGCAGCAGCTGCAGAGCGATGGCCTGGCCCGCCCCGGCCCGCACGGGCTGGGTCTGGACAGCACGGTGCCGGGCGACCGCCTGCGTGCCGCCGGTGGCCAGCCGCAGGCGCGGCTGGGCGTACTCGGCAGCCTGCGCATCGGCAGCCTGTGGGAAAGCCTGGCGGTGCCTGAACTGCGTCAGCAGGCGCAGGCACTGGCCACCCAGGTGGTCGCAGGAGCCGCGACGGCGATGCCGTAAAATGGGGGCATGGATGTCTCCCACCTGCTTGATGGCCTGAACCCGGCCCAGCGCGAAGCCGTCTCCGCTCCCCCCGGTCACCACCTGGTGCTGGCCGGTGCCGGTTCCGGCAAGACCCGCGTACTCACCCACCGCATCGCCTGGCTGCATGAAGTCGATGGCGTGCCGACCCACGGCATTTTCGCGGTGACCTTCACCAACAAGGCGGCTGGCGAAATGCGCCACCGCATCGATGCCCAGCTGCCCCATGGCAGCCGTGGCATGTGGATCGGTACCTTCCACGGCCTGGCCAACCGCCTGCTGCGCCTGCACTGGCAGGACGCGAAGCTGCCCGAAGGCTTCCAGGTGATGGATTCGGACGACCAGCTGCGGCTGGTCAAGCGCGTGGTGCAGGCGCTGGAGCTGGACGACGGCAAGTACCCGCCCAAGCAGATCGCGTGGTGGATCAACGCGCAGAAGGACGAGGGCCGCCGCCCGCAGCACATCCAGCCCGAACCGCACGACGCGTGGCTGGAAACCATGCGCCAGGCCTACATCGAGTACCAGGCGCGCTGCGACCGCGCCGGCCTGGTCGACTTCGCCGAGCTGCTGCTGCGCGCGCACGAACTGCTGCGCGACAACCCGGCGCTGCTGTCGCACTACCGCGCCCGCTTCCGCGAGATCCTGGTGGACGAGTTCCAGGACACCAACGCCATCCAGTACGCCTTCGTGCGCGTGCTGGCCGGTGATTCCGGCCACGTGTTCGTGGTCGGCGACGACGACCAGGCCATCTACGGCTGGCGCGGCGCCAAGGTCGAGAACGTGCAGGGCTTCCTGCGCGATTTCCCGGGCGCGCAGACCATCCGCCTGGAGCAGAACTACCGCTCCACCGCCAACATCCTCGGCGCTGCCAACGCGGTGATCGCGCACAACCCGGATCGCATCGGCAAGCAGCTGTGGACCGACAGCGGTGACGGCGAGCCGATCGACCTGTACGCCGCGTACAACGAGATGGACGAGGCGCGCTACATCGTCGAGCGCGCCCGCCAGTGGGTGCGCGACGGTGGCAGCTACACCGAAGTGGCCGTGCTCTACCGCAGCAACGCGCAGTCGCGCGCGCTGGAAGAAGCGCTGCTGAGCGAGCAGGTGCCGTACCGCGTGTATGGCGGCATGCGCTTCTTCGAGCGTGCCGAAATCAAGGACGCACTGGCCTACCTGCGCCTGCTGTCCAACCGCAACGATGACGCCGCGTTCGAGCGCGCGGTCAACACCCCCACCCGGGGCATCGGCGACCGCACGCTGGACGAAGTGCGCCGCGAGGCGCGCGCGCAGGGTATCTCGCTGTGGGAGGCAACGATGCTGGTCACCCAGGGCAACGCGCTGGCCGCACGTGCGCGCAATGCGCTGGCCGGCTTCCTGGGGCTGGTCAACGAGCTGCAGGCGCAGACCGTGCACATGACCCTGGCCGAGCGCGTGGACCACGTGCTGGCCCGCTCGCAGCTGCGCGAGCACTGGAGCAAGGAAAGCCGCAATGCGCTGGACTCGGAGTCGCGCACCGACAACCTCGACGAACTGGTCTCGGTGGCCTCGCGCTTCGTGCGCCGGGCCGACGACATCGAGGAAGTGGGCGAGGACATGGACGAGCTGGTCGCGTTCCTGGCCTATGCCGCGCTGGAGGCCGGTGAGGGCCAGGCGCAGGCAGGCGAAGAGGGCGTGCAGCTGATGACCCTGCACTCGGCCAAGGGCCTGGAATTCCCGCTGGTGTTCCTGGCCGGCCTGGAAGAAGGCCTGTTCCCCAGCGCACGCTCGCTGGAGGAAAGCGGGCGGCTGGAAGAAGAGCGCCGCCTGGCCTATGTCGGCATCACCCGCGCGCGCCAGAAGCTGGTGCTGAGCTATGCCGAATCGCGCCGCATCCATGGCCAGGACAACTACAGCCTGCCATCGCGTTTCCTGCGCGAGATCCCGCGCGAGCTGCTGCACGAAGTGCGCCCCAAGGTGCAGGTCTCGCGGCCGGCCTCGATGGGCGCCAGCCGGGTGATGGGCCATGCCTCGATCGAGGCGCCGCCGGTCAAGCTCGGCGCGCTGGTCACCCATCCCAAATTCGGCGAAGGCATGGTGACCGACTACGAAGGCAGCGGCGCGCACGCCCGCGTGCAGGTCGAGTTCGCCGACGCCGGCAGCAAGTGGCTGGTGATGGCGTATGCCAACCTGACGGTGATCTGATCACCGCCGCGGGGTCGGATCCCTCCCGCAGGGAGGGCTCTGACCCCATCGCGGAATGCACGTGGTTGGGGCCGGAGCCTTTTCCGTTGGAAAAGAGCTCTGCCCCCCATTAGGCTGCGCTCATGACCCGCAATGTGCTCTTCCTCTGCAGCCAGAACCGCCTGCGCAGCCCGACGGCCGAGCAGGTATTCGCCGATTGGCCGGGCATCGAGACCGCCTCGGCCGGGCTGCTGGCCGACGCCGAGGAAGTGCTCAGCCCCGAGCTGCTGCAGTGGGCCGATATCGTGTTCGTGATGGAGCGCGCCCACCGCAACCGGCTGTCCAGCCGCTACAAGGCCTGGTTGAACGGCAAGCGGGTGATCTGCCTGGATATTCCGGATGACTACGAGTACATGGACCCGGTGCTGGTGGAACTGCTGAAGCGCAAGGTCACGCCGTTCCTGCTTTGACAGGCTGTTGTAGAGCCGAGCCCATGCTCGGCTGCTTTTCCGGCCAGAAGCAGCCGAGCATGGGCTCGGCTCTACAATAGGTGGCACTTCTTCCAGGAACGCCCCCATGACCGAATCCACGCTGCACGTCACCGTGAAGTTGAACGCCCGGCTGCAGCCGGAGCACCGCCACGAACTGTTCGAGGATCCGCTCGACGCGCTGCTGCAGGCGGCCCAGGTGGGCGAGCTGACCGGCGGCGGCACCGCGATGTCCGACCTGGGTGAGGTCGAATACGGCGATATCGAAGTGGCACTGGTCGATGCCGCGGGCGTGCCGAAGCTGATCGACCTGCTGGAGCAGCTGGGTGCACCGAAGGGTTCGCAGATACAGGGCGCAGGCGAGGCCGATCGCAGCTTCGGCGTGACCGAAGGCCTGGGCATCTACCTGGATGGCCTGAACCTGCCGGACGAGGTCTACGAGCAGTGCGATTCCAACCACGTGTTCGAGCAGCTGTCCGGGAACATCGACGGCCTGGGCGAGATCTGCAGCTGGTGGCAGGGCCCGACCGAGACCGCGCTGTACATGTACGGCCAATCGTTCGAGGCGATGCGCGATGCGATTGACGAGTTCGTGGCCAGCTACCCGCTGTGCCAGAACGCGCGCATCGTGCAGATCGCCTGAGCGACGTTGTTGTAGAGCCGAAGGTAGCGGCAGGAGCCGCTGCCAACGTCGCTTGCGACGGCCCGAAGGGTGCCGGTCAGGACGACCGGCATAGCCCATGCTCGGCTGCTCTTCCCGCCAGAAGCAGCCGAGCACGGGCTCGGCTCTACAGAAGAGGGCGGGCCGAGCCTGTCCCCCGGACCACGTGACGGTGCGCACACGCCGCTGCGCGGCGCCGGATTGATCCTGCTCAAGGCGCCGCCTCCACATCCGGTGTGCAATGGTGTCGTTCCCATCTGGCAGACCGCCACGGAGCCCCACCATGTACAAGCGCATCCTGATTGCCACTGACGGGTCCGAACTGGCCGACAAGGGCCTGGCCAAGGGCTTGGAGCTGGCCAAGGACCTTAACGCCGAGGTCGATATCGTCACTGTTTCCGAGCCGTGGGCCGTCGGCATGTACGACGCCATGGGCTGGAGCGTGGGCTACATGAACAGCCCCGAATACAAGGCCGACCGCGAGGAAGGCGCGCAGAAGGTGCTGCAGCCGGCGCTGGCCAAGGCCGCCGAGCAGGGCATCACCGCCAACCCGGTGCACGTGCTGGACCGCTATGCGGCCGACGGCATCATCGAGACCGCCGGCGAGCGCAACAGCGACCTGATCGTGATGACCTCGCACGGCCGCCGTGGCGTGACCCGTGTACTGCTGGGCAGCCAGACCGCCGAGGTGCTGGCGCGCAGCACGCTGCCGGTGCTGGTCATCCGCTGATCCATACCCGCTGATTCAAGCGTTCCCGGGGAGGGGACCCGACGCCGGCCGCAGGATGCGCGCCGGCGTTGTTTTTTTGTGGGGGGATCGGGGCCGTGCCGGTGGCTTCGAGGGGGTCAGAGCCCTTTCCGTTGGAAAGGGATCCGACCCCGGTCACAACCCCGGTCACCTCACCAGCTGTACAGCTTCCAGTAGACCGGCGACACGCCGTCCTTGTCGTTGTCCATGCGGCCGTCGCCGTTCTTGTCGTACATGTAGAACGGGGCACCGCGCGACGGGGTCACCTTGACCATGCGCAGCTGGCCGGACACGCGGTATTCCTCGATGGTGTCACCGTTGTCCATGGTGCGCTTGGATACATCCGCGCCCTTGACGTCCACCGGGGGAGCGCCCGCGCCACCCATGCTGGCGCAGCCAGCGAGCAGGAGCAGGGAAGCCAGCATCAGGGTCTTCATCGGCGGGGCCTTTGCCTGGAAAGAGCCCTGATTATGCCCCATCGCGGTGTACGGGCCGTGTCGCCGCGGTGCAGGCACGGGCGCGTAGAATCGGCACATGAGCAGATTAGTCCTGATCGACGGGTCCAGTTACCTGTACCGCGCGTTCCACGCGCTGCCGCCCCTGTCCAATGCACAGGGTGAACCCACCGGCGCGCTGTTCGGCGTGGTCAACATGCTGCGTTCGACACTGAAGGAGCGCCCGGCCTACGTCGCGTTCGTGGTCGACGCGCCGGGCAAGACCTTCCGTGACGACCTGTACGACCAGTACAAGGCCAACCGCCCGCCGATGCCCGATGAGCTGCGCAGCCAGGTCGAGCCGATGTGCCGCATCGTCGAAGCGCTGGGCATCAGCATCCTGCGCGTCCCCGGCGTGGAAGCCGACGATGTGATCGGCACGCTGGCCCTGCAGGGCCTGGCGCAGGACCTGAAGGTGACCATTTCCACCGGCGACAAGGACTTCGCCCAGCTGGTGCGCCCGGGCATCGAACTGGTCAACACCATGACCGGCAGCCGCATGGATTCGGATGCGGCGGTGATGGAGAAGTTCGGCGTGCGCGCCGACCAGATCATCGACCTGCTGGCGCTGATGGGCGACGCGGTCGACAACGTGCCGGGCGTGGAGAAGTGCGGGCCGAAGACCGCCGCCAAGTGGCTGGCCGAGTACCAGCACCTGGACGGCGTGATGGCGGCCGCGCCGGCCATGAAGGGCAAGATCGGCGAGAACCTGCGCGCCGCGCTGGAGCGGCTGCCGCTGAACCGCGAGCTGGTGACCATCCGTACCGACGTGCAGCTGGACGCCAGCCCGACCACGCTGGCCCTGCGCGAGCAGGATGTGCCGGAGCTGACCGAGCTGTATACGCGCTATGGCTTCACCCAGGCGCTGAAGGAGCTGGGCGCGCCGGTGCCGGCACCGGTGGCCGCCAGCGAGGCGACCCCGAGCCTGCGCGGCACCGCCGCTGGCTTCGCCCGTGGCAGCGGCGAGGCGCCCGCCGCCGGCACGCTGGATCCGGCACTGTCCGCGCCGGGTGAGTACGAGACCGTGCTGACCGCCGAGCAGCTGCAGGCCTGGGTCGAACGCCTGCAGCAGGCCGACCTGATCAGCTTCGATACCGAGACCGATGCGCTGGACGCGATGCGCGCGCGCCTGGTGGGCATCAGCCTGGCCGTCGAGCCGGGCAGGGCGGCGTACATTCCGGTCGGCCACGATTACCCGGGTGCGCCGGCCCAGCTGCCCATGCAGCAGGTGCTGGACGCACTGCGCCCGGCGCTGCAGGACCCGGCGAAGAAGAAGCTGGGCCAGCATGGCAAGTACGACCTGCATGTGCTGCGCCGCCACGGCGTGGCGGTGCAGGGCTACCACGACGACACCATGCTCGAGAGCTTCGTGCTCAATTCCACCGCCACCCGCCACGACATGGATTCGCTGGCGCTGCGTTACCTGGGCTACAGCACCATCAAGTTCGAGGACGTGGCCGGCAAGGGCGCCAAGCAGATCCCGTTCTCGCAGGTGGGCATCGACGAAGCCAGCCGCTACGCCGCCGAGGACGCCGACATCACCCTGCGCCTGCACCACGCATTGCAGCCGCAGCTGCTGGCCGAGCCGGCGCTGGACAGCGTGTACCGCAACATCGAGATGCCGCTGGTGCCGGTGCTGGCCAGCATTGAAGCCAATGGCGTGCGGATCGACACCGACGAACTCCGCCGGCAGAGCCAGGACCTGTCCTCGCGCATGCTGGCCGCGCAGCAGAAGGCCACCGAGCTGGCCGGGCGCAGCTTCAACCTGGATTCGCCCAAGCAGCTGCAGGCGGTGCTGTTCGACGAGCTGAAGCTGCCGGCGGTGGTGAAGACCCCGAAGGGCCAGCCCAGCACCAATGAAGAGGCGCTGGAGGCGATTGCCGACCAGCATGAGCTGCCGCGGGTCATCCTGGACTACCGCGGGTTGGCCAAGCTGCGCAGCACCTACACCGACAAGCTGCCGGAGATGGTCAACCCGGATACCGGCCGGGTGCATACCAGCTACCACCAGTCCGGTGCCGCCACCGGCCGCCTGTCCTCGTCGGACCCGAACCTGCAGAACATCCCGATCCGCACCGAGGACGGCCGCCGCATCCGCCGCGCGTTCATCGCCCCGGAAGGTTTCCAGCTGCTGGCGGCCGACTATTCGCAGATCGAACTGCGGATCATGGCCCACCTGTCCGAGGACCCGGGCCTGGTGCGTGCCTTCGAGCAGGGCGCCGACGTACACCGTGCCACCGCCGCCGAGGTGTTCGGGCGCACGCTGGAGGAAGTGACCCCGAACGAGCGCCGCGCCGCCAAGGCCATCAACTTCGGCCTGATGTACGGCATGAGCGCCTTCGGCCTGGCCCGCAACCTGGGCATCGACCGTGGCCAGGCGCAGGACTACGTGGCGCTGTACTTCAGCCGCTACCCGGGCGTGCGCGACTTCATGGAGCGGATGCGCCAGCAGGCCCGTGACCAGGGCTACGTGGAAACCCTGTTCGGCCGTCGCCTGTACCTGAACGACATCCACGCCCGCAACCAGGGCCTGCGTGCCGGTGCTGAACGCGCGGCGATCAACGCGCCGATGCAGGGCACTGCCGCCGACATCATCAAGCGCGCGATGGTGGATGTGGACCAGTGGCTGCGTGACAGCGGGGCGCCGGCACGGATGATCCTGCAGGTGCACGATGAACTGGTGTTCGAAACCGAAAGCAGTTTCGTCGAGGACCTGCGTTTGCAGGTGGTGGAGCGCATGTCGCAAGCGGCCAAACTGCGGGTGCCACTGGTGGTCGACACGGGCGTCGGCAACAACTGGGACGAAGCGCACTGACGGTGTTTCAGGCCGAAAACGACGTGAATTTGTTCATGAGTCGGGTGTTTCTGACTCGACCATGAATGTTGCCCCTATTGAAATTCATTAAATGGGGCCCCTTCACGAACCGTTAGTGTTCGAAGTGCTTCTATAACTCCCGACAGGCGCAACGCCTGTTGTGGATCTCTCCCATCCCCTGGAGCAGATCTCGGAACGGGGACTCCTCCCCAAGTGCCCGTTCCCCGGCCCCGTTGACCTCCCCCTGGTCAGCGGGGCTTTTTATTTGCGCCAACGGAACACACACTGGGGGTCAGATCCCTTTGCCCGCCGGGCAAAGGGATCTGACCCCAGGTGCTAGGCTGGGCCACCGTTCTGCAGGGAAAGACCATGCCCGACCTGTTCGCCCTGGCCATGCCGTGGTGGGAATTCATCCTGCGCGCGGTGGTGGTCTATGTCGTGGTGCTGGGCATGGTCCGGCTGGGCGGCAAGCGGGCTCTGGGGCAGATCACGCCTTTCGACGTGCTGCTGATCGTGCTGCTGGGCAACGCGGTGCAGAACGCGCTGCTGGGCACCGACACCTCGCTGGGCGGTGGCCTGCTGCTGGCGGCCACCCTGATCGTGCTGAACTACGGGGTGGGCTGGTTGACCACCCGGAATCGGCGCATGGAGCGGATGATCGAAGGAGAGCCCACCGTGATCGCGCGTGATGGCCGGCTGTTGGAGGGCGTTCTCCGCCGCGAACTGATCAGCCGGGCCGATTTCGATGCCGCGCTGCGCCAACAGGGCGGCCTGCGGATCGAGGACGTGCAGATCGCCCTGCTGGAGACGACCGGGCACATCACGATCATCGCGCGGAAGAGCACCTGACCTCGTAGCGCCGGGCCCATGCCCGGCTCAACAGGTGCCTGGCCTCAGGGAGCGGCTTCAGCCTTCAGCGCCGGCCAGTTGCGCGTCGCGTCCACATCGCAGGCGACGTGGGTGCCCTTGCCGTCCTTCGCGCAGATCGCAGCCATGGCCTGCGGAATCTTCGGATCCGCGGTATGCGCATACACCGCGGCCATTGCCAGGCATCCTTCGCGCACACCCGCGCTGCACAGCGTCTGGAAGTAGGACCGCGATGCGGCCCATTGTTCGTTTTTGAACAGTGCCTCGCCGGCAACCTTGCAGCCCAGCAGCTTGCCATCGGTGCAGCAGGCCTTGGCGCCGTCCTTGCGGTCCAGGGTCGGGCAGTCCAGCGGCAGGGGGATCTCCACGAAGGCCACCGGCGGTACGCAGCTGGCATTGCCTGAGCCCGGCTTGCGCTCGTAGTAGGCGAAGCGGTTGCCGCCGTCGACGCTGGCCAGGTTTCCGTTCTTCAGCGGCTGCAGTACGAAGTCGCTGCCGACGTCGCGATGGATGAGGATGCGCCCGTCCTGCAGGCTCGCGCGCAGGCGCTGGTCGCGGCCCCCGGCTTCCACCAGGCCACCATCGAGGAAGCGCAGCTGCGAGAGCACGCCGTACTCCGCTTCATAGCTCCCACAGGGCAGCGCGGAAGCCGGCACCGGGGCCAGTGCGGCGGCCGGTACCGAGGCCAGTCGGGCAAGCGCCTCGGCGCGGCCGCAGGCCACGCCATCCGCGCGCTGGGCGCACGACAGCTGCAGCGCGTCATGGGCCTGCAACAGGCGCCCACCACTCCACAGCGCCTCGGCAACGTCGGCGCAGAACGCCTCGCCGTGCTGCTGCCGGCACAGTGCGGCCAGTTCATCGAGCTGCGCGGACGGCAAGACAGGGTCGTTCGAATGCTGCAGGCCGAGCACGGCCTTGCCCATCATCTCGGCGCCGACCACCTCGGCGATCGCCCTGCAGCCCTCGGCATTGAACGACGCCGAATCCTCCTTGCAGATCTCCGGCATCGGCGGCTCCGAACGTGCAGGCGCCGGCGCTGCGTCCTTGGCCTGCCGCTGGTAGGTCTCCAGCAGCTGCATGCAGGCCGCGCCCACGCCTTCGGCGCACCAGGCATGCAGCTTCAGCGGTTCGGCTTCCGGCAACGCCTCCAGGCACTCGGAGGTGTTCATCACGCAGCCGCCCTCGATGGGCTCCGGCATCGTCTTGCAGACGGCGGTGTGCTCGCGGGTGAATTCGCGATAGGGGGTGCTGATCGTGCGATCGTTGTCCGAGAAGTACCAGTTTTCCAGGCGGCCGGTGGACAGGTTGCCGGTGCCGAGCACGTCCTCCTGGCGGGCGATGCGCAGCTGCTCGGTGGCCTGGTAGGGGCCGGACAGGAAACCATGGCCTTCACTTTCGATGGTCAGCGTGGTGTTGCCGTCGACGTCCTTGTAGGTGCCGCAGGCCATCGATTGCGCGGCGGCCGGCAGGCTGGCCGAGGCCAATGCAAGCAACAGCAGGGAGCGCCAGCCCGCGGCGCGGGGGCGGAAGGGAACAGCAGCAGGCATGGGGTCATCCTTGAAGGAGGCAGTGCAGGGCCTGTCCGGCGCGGGGCGCACCACAGGCGTAAGAAGGCGCCACGGATCAGGCGTGGCGCCGGACGATCAGAGCCAGTCGCGTGGCACCAGGTAGTCGGCCAGGCGCGCCTCGGCGCTGCCCGCTTCCGGGGTGAAGCCGTACTCCCAGCGCACCCGCGGCGGCAGGCTCATCAGGATGCTTTCGCTGCGGCCACCGCTCTGCAGCCCGAACAGGGTGCCGCGGTCGTAGACCAGGTTGAACTCCACGTAGCGGCCGCGGCGGTACAGCTGGAACTCGCGTTCGCGCTCGCCATATGCGGCGTCCTTGCGCTGCTGCACGATCGGCAGGTAGGCGTCGAGGAAGCCATCACCGACCGCACGCAGATAAGCGAAATCGCGCTCGAAATCGCCGTGCAGGTCATCGAAGAACAGGCCGCCGACGCCGCGCGTTTCATTGCGATGGCGCAGGAAGAAGTATTCATCGCACCAGCGCTTGTGCGCGGCATAGCGCTCGTCGCCGAACGGCGTGCACAGGTTGCGTGCGACCCGGTGCCAATGCTGCACGTCCTCGTCGAACGGGTAGAACGGAGTCAGGTCGAAGCCGCCGCCGAACCAGCTGGCCACCACTTCGCCGTCGCGCTGCGCCTGGAAGAAGCGCACGTTGGCATGGGTGGTCGGCACGTAGGGATTGAGCGGGTGGAACACCAGCGACACGCCGGTGGCGCGCCAGGAGGCGCCGGCCAGTTCCGGGCGGTTGGCCGAGGCCGACGGCGGCAGGCGGCTGCCGGCCACGTCGGAGAAGCCGATGCCGGCCTGCTCGAACACCGCGCCGTCGCGCAGCACGCGGGTACGCCCGCCACCGCCCTCGGCCCGCTGCCACAGGTCTTCCTGGAAGCGGGCCTGGCCATCGACGGCCTCGATCGCCGCACAGATGCGGTCCTGCAGGTCGGTGAGGTAGGTGCGCACGCGCTCGAATTCGTTCATGGCGCTACTTTACCGCAGGGCCCGGGTAGGCAAGCCCCTTACTGCTTGTGGTTGGGGGTGCGTGGCGCCGGTCCGGTCTGATCCTCGTCCGCCGACTGCTCCTGGACAGCACGTTGCAACGCCTGGCCGAAACCCAGCAAGCTCCAGTTGCGCGTCGCCAGCACGTCACATGCCACGTGGCGGCCACTGCCCTCGGCCTCGCAGACGGCCTCAAGCATGGGGCGGACGTCCACACTGCTGCTGTTCTCCATCACGCTGGCCAGGTTTTCACAGCCTTCGCGGATGCCGGCCTGGCACACCTTCTGGTAGTGCTGGCTGGCCTCGACCCACTTCCCGCCCAGCGCGGCGCGGCTGCCCAGCACATTGCAGCCCTGCATCCTGCCGGCCGCGCAGCAGGCTTCTGCTTCGCCGTCGACCGACGCACGTGGGCAATCCTGCGGGAATGGGATTTCGTCGAACACCAGCGGTGCGCTGCACTGGGCACTTCCCGGCTGTCGCTGGAAGCGCTCAAAACGCATCGAATCGTCCAGCCCCAGCAGGTCACCGTTGGCCAACGGTTGCAGCACGTAGTCACCCCCCAGCTCGTGGCGCATGCGGATTTGGCCGTCCTGCACGCGTGCACGCACCCGCGAACCGTAGCCCACCTCCACCAGTCCACCATCGCCGAATGTCAGTTCGTCCAACAGCCCGCCGGAGGCCACGTAGTGGCCACAGGGCACGGCGCTGGCGGCCTGCGGCAACAGCTCCCCATCCAGCGCCCGCAGTGCAGCCGCCTGCCGGCAGGACGTCTCGTTGCCGCCTTCGCAGGCCATCTGCAACGCCGCCCTGCCGTCCTGCAGATTGCCGGCGGTCCACTGCAGGGTGGCAACCTCCATGCAGAAGTCACTTTCACCCACCTGGGTGCATAGGTCCTGCAGGCGCTGCAATCGCGCGTCGGACAGCGCAGGCTTGGCTGCAGGCGAGAACACTTCAACCATCTTGGCCGCCATCGAGGCGGTGCGGATGGCAGTGGCGACGGCCTCGACCAGCTCTGGCCGCTCTTCCAGGATGGCCATGCAGGCCTCGGTGTCGGCCGCAGGGTCATCCTTGCGACACTGGCGGGGGAAGTCCATCTCGGCCATCTCCTTTTCCATCGTGGCCTGTATCACCGCGATCTGTGCTTCGGTCGGCGTATCGCTGCCGGGGGCCTGGTCAGCCTCGCGATAGCGATCGGGCAGGCGCTGGCACAGAAACGGAACCCCTTCGGCACAGGCCGATTCCAGCGCCGGCAGGCTCAGCTCACGATGATGCCTGTCAAGGCAGCGCTGGGCATCTGCCAGGCAGCTGCCTGGCGCGTGCTCGACCGGGGGCAGGCAAGCTGCTGGCTGGATCAGGCGGTAGCGCGTGTTGCCCTGCTGCAGGACGCGACCGCCACGCTGGACGTTCAGTCCAGATGTAACTCCGAAGGTGAGGTTGACGAGGCTCAGCTCGCCATCGATCTCTTGGACAACGAAGGGCCGATCAGAGATGTGCGTGTTCTTCGCCACCCCGCGGTCAGGCCCATCCACGCGCAGCTGGTTGCCACCGCCTTCGGCCGCGAATAGGCCACAGCGTGGCAGACCGGTTGCGGCCGCCTGCTGCGCCCAGGTCAGCAGCAACAAGGCAATGAAGGCCGGAATCAGGTGGCGTGGGGCGAAAGGAGGCATCTTGGAGCCAGGGCAGAAAGACGCGGGCCACGATAGCCAACCGCCACCGATCCGCAATCAAACCCGCTGCAACGCCTGTGCTGCGGTCACGGCGTCTGAGCCGGGCAGGTTGTTCGCGTCAAAAATGCCGGGGCGAGAGCTCAGCGGAAGCGCGCGCGCACGTCGGGGCGCAGCAGGCGCCAGGCCAGCCAGCCCTGCAGGCCGAGAAGCACGAACGACATGCCGACCACGGTCAGCGTGATCAGCCAGCGTTTCAGCTGCAGCTCCTGCAGCAGGGCCGGGTCATTGGCCAGCAGCGGAATGAAGTCGCCCATGAACAGGTCCAGCCACCAGGCGGCCGCGAAGTTGGTCAGGCCACTCAGCAGCAGCAGTACCACGAAGCTCCACAGGCCCCAGCGCCGTTCGCGCAGCAGGCCCCAGCTGGATACGGTCGAGGCCAGGCACAACAGCGCGACGACCATCGATGCGGCTACCGGGTGCGCCAGCAGCCAGATCAGGCTGTGCAGCTGCTGGTGCTGCACTTCGCTTTCCACCAGGCGCCACAGCGCGAGCTTGTGCAACGGCCACAGCACCAGTCCCTGCAGCACGAAGTAGATCGTCAGCACCAGTGACAGCCAGAACGAGGCCTGTGCGACAGGACGCACCCAGGCGTGATAGGCCGGGGAAGGCAGCGAGGGGATCGACGGGATCGACATTGACATCCGATGTCCTTGCAGTCGGCGCCCGCCTGCTCAGCGGGCCGTCACCCGGGTGGCGACCGCCGGCAGGATATGGTGTTCGCTCAAGGGTGCCAAGGGCAGGCCATGCGGTGGTTGCAGCGGCACCCAGGCCAGTTCGGCAATTTCGGCGCACGCCTGTGGCGTACCGTCCACCTGCACCCACCAGGCCTGGGCCTGCACGCGGTGGCCGGGCTCGTTCACTGCCCAGTCCTCGAACGTGCCCAGTGCGATGGCGGCACCGGTGCACAGCTGCACGCCCAGTTCCTCGTGCAGTTCGCGGGCCAGCGCCTGCAGCGGTGCTTCGCCGGGTTCGGGCTTGCCACCGGGCTGGATGAAGCGGCGGGCACCGTGCTTGCGCACCAGCAGTGCCCGGCCGCGGTCATCCAGGATGACCGCGGCCACGATCCGGATCATGGCCGCGGCGTTGCTCACTTCAGGTTCTGCTCGAACAGCTTGAGGATGCGCTTGTACTGGTCCAGCCAGGAATCGGCACGCACGTAGCCGTGGCGTTCCAGCGGGTACGGTGCGATCGACCAGTTGTCCTTGTGCAGTTCGATCAGGCGCTGGGTCAGGTTCACCGAGTCCTGGAAGAACACGTTGTCATCCATCATGCCGTGGGCGATCAGCAGGTTGTCCTGCAGGTTCTGCGCGTACTCGATCGGCGAGGACACGCGGTACGCCTCCGGATCGATGTCCGGGGTGTTGAGGATGTTGCTGGTGTAGCCGTGGTTGTAGTTGTGCCAGTCGACCACCGGGCGCAGCGCGGCGCCGGCCTTGAACGTGCCCGGCGAACGGAACAGCGCCATGAAGGTCATGAAGCCGCCGTAGGAGCCGCCGTAGATGCCGGCGTGGTCACGGTCGCCCTGCTGGGTGTCGACCAGCCAGTCCAGGCCGTCCTTGTAGTCTTCCAGTTCCGGGTGGCCCATGTTGCGGTAGATGGCCGTGCGCCAGTCGCGGCCGTAGCCCTCGCTGCCGCGGTAGTCCATGTCCAGCACGATGTAGCCCTTCTGCACCAGCAGGTTGTGGAACATCTGCTCGCGGAAGTAGGCCGGGTAGCGCTGGTGCACGTTCTGCAGGTAGCCGGCGCCGTGCACGAACATCACGATCGGGTACTTCTTCCCCGGTTCCTTGTTTTCCGGCTCGTAGTACTTGGCCCAGACCACGCCGGCACCGTGCCTGGACGGTACCGCGACCAGCTTCGGCTGGATCCACTGGCGTGCCTTGTAGTCGGCGGTGCGGGTGTCGGTCAGCACGCGTGCCTGGCCGCCGGTGCTGGGCAGCACCGCCAGCTGCGGCGGCAGGTAGGCACCGGAGTAACGCACCAGCAGCTGCTGGCCATCCGGCGACAGCGAGAAGTCTTCCACGCCGTTGAGGCTGGTCAGCTCGCGCACCTGGCGGTTGCCGGTGTCGACCGCGCAGACTTCGTAGTCATGCGGCGCCTGCTGGTTGCACAGGAAATAGAAGCCCTTGCCATCGGCCGACGGCACCGGTGCCGAGGTTTCCCACTTGCCGCTGGTCAGCGCCTGCGGCTTGGCGGTGCCGGCCTGGGTGTACAGGTGCGAGAAGCCCGATTCCTCGGACAGCAGCCACAGCGTGCGGCCATCGGCCATCCAGCCGAAATCGTTGAAGCCCCAGTTGATCCAGGCGTTGTCGGTCAGGCGGTGGCGGTTCTGCACGCGACCGTCGGCGGCGTTGACGCTGATGATCCAGCGGTCCTTGTTGTCGTTGGCACGCAGCATCACCGCGGCCTGCTGGCCGTCGGCGCTCCAGCGGATGCCGCCGCCCATGAAGTCGCTCATCACCTGCACGCTGCGCTCGCCCTTCAGCGCATCCTTGCCGGCCTTGCGGCGCAGCTCGGCCAGCGGGTCGGTGCTGATGCCCGGCAGGCTGGACAGCGAGACTTTCTCGGCCTTGCCGGTGCGCACGTCCACGTACCACAGGGTGTGTGGCTCGAAGCCGTTGCGGCCGACGCGGGTGCGGGTGTCCTCGGTTTCCTCGTAGCCCGATTCGGTCACGTACAGCGGCATCTTGCTGGTGCGGCCGTCGTCGAAGTCCTTCGGCTTGGTCACCACGATCAGGTGGGTCAGGTCCGGCGACAGCACGCTGTCACCGATCTCGACGTCGGCGCCCAGGTACACCGGGCCCGGTGCGCGGGTCGGGTCGGCCTGGCGCCAGCGCTGGTCCTGGTCCTTCAATGCCTCGCGCTGCTCGCGGTCGCGGCGCAGGGTTTCCAGCGTGCGCAGCTGCTGGTCGCGCAGCACGTCGGCCTTCGGCGGCGTACGCGGGTCCTTCTCGGCCTTCAGGCTGGCCACCTGCTGCACGCCGCTGGCGGCGGTCCAGTGGAACCAGTTCTGGCCGACGCGCCAGATCACGCCGTTGTCGGCGGCAAAGTTCACGTTGCCCGCGCGCTCGTTGCTGCGGGTGAGCTGGGTCAGCGCGCCGCTGCGCAGGTCGCGCACGAACACATCGCCATTGCGCACGAAGGCGCTGCGGCTGCGGCTGCGGTCGTAGACCGGCTCGGCCACGTCCAGGGTGCCGCGCTGGTCATCGGCCACCTGCGCGGCCACGCCACCGGCTACCGGCTGGCGGAAGGTATCGCGTACCGGGCTGCCGTTGCGCTTGAGCTGGTACTCCACCTGCTGGCTGTTCCACGACCACCAGGCCTTCTCGACCGGCGGACCGATCCAGTCCGGGTCGGCCATGGCCTGTTCGATGGTGATCGGCGTCGGCGCGGCATGCGCAGCCGGTGCGGCCAGCACGGCCGACAGCAGGAAGGACAGGGGCAGCACTCGGGACATGGGCGGACGGCACCAGTAGAGGAAACCGGGCAAGCGTAGCAGCCGCACGGGCCCGGGGCAGGGGCCACAGGTCATGGCAGCGGGATTGGCAAAGTGGTGCAACCGGTTGCCGTGGTCGCGCATCCATTCTCCTGAACCCGCATCATCCATCGAACAGGAGCCCGACCATGCAGGAACTGATCCCGATCACCCTCTTCATCTGCATCGCCTACGCGATCCATGCCATTGCCGATGCGCGCGCGCGCAGCAAGCTGGTGGCCCCGCACGTGCCGGAGGAAGTGATCCGCTCGCTGGCCGTGCTGGAAGAAGAGCGGCGCCGCCAAGGGGCGTTGCGCTGGGGCATCAGCCTGGTCTGCCTGGCCCTGGCCATGGCCCTGCTGGAGGCCATCGGTGCGCGTGACCTGACCTTCGGTGCCGCTGCCGCGCTGGTCGGCAGTGCCGGCCTGGGCCAGCTGCTGGCCTGGCACTTCACCCGTCCGGCCGCACGCAAGGGCTGAGCCGGCGCATGCCACGGGCACAGGGGGCGCCCCGTAGATGAGCCTGCTCGGCGAAGCACTGTCGGCACTGCGGGGCCGTCGCCGCCACGATGCAGTATCGGCGGCACCGCCCGCCGAGCCGCTGGACGCGGACCAGGCCCTGGTGCGGGCCATCATCGATGGCTCGCAGTCGGCCTTCGCGCAACTGGTTGAAGCCCACCAGCGCACCTGCGCGCATGTGATCGGACGCATGGTGGGCGACCGCGACCAGGTGGCTGACCTGCTGCAGGAAACCTTCCTGGCCGTGTTCCGCCAGCTGCACCGGTTCCGCTTTGAATCTTCGTTGCGTACCTGGGTTTCGCGGGTGGCCTACACCACTGCACTACAGCACCTGCGCCGGCGGCGGCTGGAGGCGCAATGGATGGTGGCGGTGGAGGTGCCGGAGCAACTGGGGATCGGCGATGAAGGCCCCGGGCCCGCCGAGTTGAGCGAGGCGCTGCAGGCCGGGCGCCAGCTCGGCGCGGCACTGGAACGGCTGAGCGCGCCGCAGCGCCTGATCGTCGGCCTGCATTACCTGGAGGATTTCGATCTGGCCGAGATCGAGCAGGTGACCGGACTGGCACGCGGTACCATCAAGAGCCACCTGCACCGCGCGCGCCAGGTCCTGAAGCAGGAACTGACGCGGCATGCCACTGTCGGAGAGCTGCTGTGAACCCACCCACCGATCCTCGCGATGCGGAAGCGCGCGTGCTGGCACAGGCGTTGCGCGAGCAGGCGCAGCAGGAAGCAACGCCGGATGTGAGCGAGGCGCTGCAGAAGCGCATTGCCGCTGAGTCGCGCGACGGTGGCGTGGGCTATGTGGTGGTGCAGGTGCTGTTGTTTGGCGCGCTGCTGGCTGCAGCGGCCTGGTATTTCTGGCTCTGAGGCGCCCTCCGGGCGGTGGGCCGTTCCAGTCGCCGTTGGCAGATGCCGACCTGGGTCGGCGGTTGGGCGTGTGTGCCAACCAAGGCTGGCAGCTACCAGAACGGTTGACCCCTGCGACAAAGTGAAGCAGCGCGTCACCCGGTCGCATCCCACCTTAACGAAATCCTCCTAAAGTGGTCCGGTATCCCACCGGTCGCAGGCAGGAGGCGTCCCTTGGACGCGTTGTTGTTGTCCCGGATCCAGTTCGGATTCGTCATCAGTTTCCACGTGCTGTTCCCGGCCTTCACCATCGGCACGGCCAGCTGGCTGGCCTTCATCGAATGGCGCTGGCTGCGCACGAAGTTGCCCGTGTGGCGCGAGCTGTATTTCTTCTGGCAGAAGATCTTCGCGGTGTCGTTCGGCATGGGCGTGGTCAGCGGCATCGTCATGGCCTTCCAGTTCGGCACCAACTGGCCGCGGCTGAGCGAGGTGGCCGGTACGGTCATCGGCCCGCTGCTGACCTACGAGGTGCTGACCGCGTTCTTCCTGGAAGCCAGCTTCCTCGGCGTGATGATGTTCGGCTGGGGCCGGGTCTCGCCGCGCCTGCATTTCCTGTCCACCTGCATGGTGGCGCTGGGCACGTTGTTCTCCACGTTCTGGATCCTGTCGTCCAACAGCTGGCTGCATACGCCTGCCGGCTACGAGATGGTCAACGGCATCGTGCATCCGGTGGACTGGTGGCAGGTGGTGTTCAACCCCTCGTTCCCGTACCGCCTGGCGCACATGGCGCTGGGCTCGTTCATCACCACCTGTTTCGTGATTGGTGGCGTCGGTGCGTGGTACCTGCGCAGGGGCACGCACGTGGAAGCGGGCCGGCGCATGCTGATCGCGGCGGTGGCGTTCGCCGCACTGACCGTGCCGGTGCAGATCTTCGTCGGCGACATGCATGGCCTGAACACGCTCAAGCACCAGCCGATGAAGATCGCGGCGATGGAAGCGCACTGGCATGAAACCCGGGAAGGCGAGGGCGTGCCGCTGGTGGTGTTCGCGCTGCCCAACGAGAAGGAAGAGCGCAACGATTTCGAAGTGGCCATCCCGAAGCTGGGCAGCGTGATCCTCACCCACAGCCTGGACGGCACCTTCGACCCGCTGACCTCGGTACCGGCCAGCGAGCGGCCGCCGGTGACGCCGGTGTTCTTCGCCTTCCGCATCATGGTCGGGCTGGGCACGCTGATGCTGCTGTTGGCCTGGGTGTCAGCGTTCCAGCTGTGGCGCAGGAAGCTGCTGGATTCACCGTGGCTGCTGCGCGGATGGAACTGGATGCTGCCGAGTGGCTTCATCGCGCTGCTGTCCGGTTGGTTCGTCACCGAGATGGGGCGCCAGCCGTGGGTGGTGTACGGCGTGCTGCGCACCGCCGATGCGGTTGGCCCCCAGAGCGCGTGGATGACGGCGTTGTCGCTGGGCGTGTACGTGGTCGGCTACGCCTTCGTGTTCGGCTGGGGCATCTGGTACCTGGTGAAGATCCTGCGCCACGGGCCGCAGCCGTATGCCGAGGGGCCGTCGCTGGACCATGGCAGCCACACGCCGGCACGCCCGCTGTCGGCGGCCGACGAACCGCTGGAGGAGCGCTGACATGGACCTGATGACCTGGCTGCCGGTGGCGTGGTTCGCGGTGATCGGCTTCGGCGTGCTGATGTACGTGGTGCTGGACGGCTTCGTGCTCGGCATCGGCATCCTGGCCCCGTTCGCCGAGGACGAGGAGCAGCTGGACCTGATGATGAACACCGCCGCGCCGATCTGGGACGGCAACGAGACCTGGCTGGTACTGGGCGGCGCCGGGCTGCTGGCGGCGTTCCCGAAAGCCTATGCGGTGCTGTTGTCGGCGCTGTACCTGCCGGTGCTGCTGCTGGTGGTGGCGCTGGTGTTCCGCGGCGTGGCGTTCGAGTTCCGCTTCAAGGCACATCGTTCGCGCCGGCTGTGGAGCGTGGGGTTCGGCCTGGGCTCGCTGCTGGCCACCTTTGCCCAGGGCGTGATCCTGGGCACGCTGGTGCAGGGCATCCCGCTGGTGGACGGTGCCTACCAGGGCGGCGCGTTCGCCTGGTTCAGCCCGTTCGCGATGCTGACCGGTGCCGCGCTGGTGGCCGGCTATGCGCTGCTGGGCAGCACCTGGCTGATCCTGAAGACGGAAGGGCGCGTGCAGGCGCTGGCGCGGCAGATGACCCGCCCGCTGGTGGTGGCGGTGATCGCGGCGATGGGCCTGGTGAGCAGCTGGCTGCCGTTCCTCGATTCGCGGTTGATGGACCGCTGGTTCAGCGACGGCAACTTCTGGTGGCTGTCGCCGGTCCCCCTGCTGACCCTGGCGGTGGCGGCCGCGCTGTGGCGCAGCGCGACCCATCCGCGCCGCGACCTGCCGCCGTTCCTGCTCAGCCTGGCCCTGTTCGTGCTCGGCTTCCTTGGCCTGGTGCTGGGCATGTGGCCCTACCTGCTGCCGCCGTCGATGACCCTGTGGCAGGCCGCCGCGCCGGCCTCCTCGCTGGGCTTCACCCTGGTCGGGCTGGTCATTCTGCTGCCGGTCATCCTCGGCTACACGGCGTGGTCATACCGGGTGTTCCGCGGCAAGGTGCACGCCGACACCGGTTACCACTGATCGTTTGAATGCGGTGCCGGCCGGTGCCGGCCCCCGCGTTGGGGAATGTGAAACCTGCACACCCCGCGCAGGACGTGCTAGCGTGCGCTCCTTTCCGGCGGCCAGGGGGGCAGCCGGCGACGTCCTGGACGGACGCACGGCTGCAGGAATGGGGGGCCGCCGCGCGTCGCCGTAATGGCTCGTGCCTATCGTTCTCCCGTTGAAGCACCATCGCTAAATGATCGAATTCTCCATCGTCGACTGGGCCGCCTGGGCGCCCGGCCTGAGCGAGCGTAGCCAGTGGCTGGGCTGGGCCGATGCGCCGTATCCGCCGCAGGGCGAAGACACGCCGGCGTTGGCCGAGATCCCGGCGATGCAGCGCCGCCGCATCGAGCGGCTGGGCCGGATGGCGATCCAGGCTGCCTGCTGGTGCGAGGACGGGCAGGGCGCTGACAGCCAGGTGCCGCTGGTGTTCGCCAGCCGCCACGGCGACGTGGCCCGTTCGATGGACCTGCTGGGGGCGCTGGCCAGCGATCAGCCCCTGTCCCCCACCGGGTTCGGCCTGTCGGTGCACAACGCGATCGCGGCGCTGTACTCGATCGCCCGCGGCCACCGCGGCAACTACCTGGCGCTGGCCGCCGGCCAGGCCACGGTCGAGACCGCCTGCCTGGAGGCCGCCGGGCTGCTGGCCGATGGTGCCCGCGAAGTGCGGGTGGTGGTCTATGAGTCGCCGCTTCCTGAAATTTACGCGACGTTTGCCGACGAACCCGACCCGTTCTTTGCCTGGTGCTGGCGTTTGACCGCGCCGACAGCGGGCCAGCCGACGCTCTCGCTGCAATGGGAGGCGGCGCCGGAGGCCACCGCCACCGCCCCGGGCACGCTGCCGCACGCGCTGGACCTGCACCGCTTCCTGCTGTCTGGCGCGCCGGCGCTGGAGCATGTGGCCCACGGCCAGCGCTGGCGCTGGGGACGCCGTGGCTGAGGCGCTGCGCCGCCTCGATCATGCCTGGCGGGTGTTCGGCACCGGCCTGAGCTTCGCCGCATTTGGCGTGGGCGGCCTGCTGCTGGGCGTGCTGGTGATGCCGGTGCTGCTGCTGATGCGCGACCCGGTGGTCCGCCGCCGCCGGGCCCGCCGCGTGGTCCAGGTCGCCTTTGCCAGCCACCTGCGCCTGATGCGTGCGCTGGGGGTGATGACCTACCAGATCGAGGGCGGGGAACGCCTGCAGCGCGACGGTTTGCTGGTTCTGGCCAATCACCCGACCCTGATCGACGTGGTCTGCCTGATTTCGCTGCTGCCCAACGCCGATTGCGTGGTGAAGCGGGCCGTGGCCTGCAACCCGTTCATGCGCGGCCCGGTGCGGGCGGCCGGCTACATCGCCAACGATGACGGGGCCGGCCTGGTCGACGACTGCGTAGCGGCGGTGCATGCCGGCGGTACCCTGGTGATCTTCCCGGAGGGCACCCGCAGCGTGCCGGGCCAACCGCCGCGGCTGCAGCGCGGGGCCGCCAACATCGCCGTCCGCGGCCGGCTGGACATCACCCCGGTACGGATCACCTGCACCCCGCCCACGTTGACCAAGGGACAGAAGTGGTATCGTGTCCCCTCACGTCGCTTTCACGTTCGGCTGCAGATCGGCGAAGATATCCCGATCGCGCCCTTCCTGGCCGATGACGACTCGCCAAGGGGGGATGCCTTGGCAGCACGCCGCGTCACCGAGCACCTTTCTCGTTATTTCGACCTGTCTGGAGATCCGCCCCGTGCAAGCACTTGAGCACGAGATCAAGGAATTGATCATTTCCTCCCTTTCGCTGGAGGACATCACGCCGGAGGACATCGATCCGACCGCGCCGCTGTTCGTCGAGGGCCTCGGCCTGGATTCGATCGACGCGCTGGAACTGGGCTTGGCGCTGCAGAAGAAGTACGGTGTCAGCCTCTCGGCCGATTCGGAAGAAACCCGTCGCCATTTCTCCAGCGTGCGCGCGCTCGGCGAGTTCGTCGCCGCCCGCCAGTCGTAACGGCGCCAGGAATTGCCATGACCAAGAATGAACTGTTCGAACGCATCGTCAGCATCCTGACCGACAGCTTCGAGATCGAAACCGCCCGGATCACCCCCGAGGCCCGCCTGTACGACGACCTGGACATCGACAGCATCGATGCGGTCGACCTGATCGTGCAGCTCAAGCCGCTGCTCGGCCGCAATCTGCAGCCGGAAGCGTTCAAGGCCGTGCGCACCGTGCAGGACATCGTCGATGTCGTGCATGGACTGCTGCCGGACCAGGCAGCCGCCTGACCGCAGCGCCGGCGGCTTCGCCATGGCTCGCGCACGTACCGTCGTGGTGGCAGCGATTTCGCTTGCCTACCCGCTGCTGGTGTACCTGGCGATGGGCCGTTTCGAGCCGCGCTGGCTGTCGCTGCTGCTGTTCACCCTGGCCCTGCTGCGTGCACTGAGCACGCGACAGCCGCTGTGGTGGGCCGCCGCCGCTGGCACCGGCCTGCTGGCGGTGCTGGCCACCGTGCTCAACCAGGCCCTGCCGCTGAAGCTGTACCCGGCGCTGGTCAACGTGGTGATGCTGGCGGTGTTCGGCACCAGCCTGCGCTTCGGGCCGCCGCTGGTGGAGCGCCTGGCGCGGCTGCAGGAGCCGGACCTGCCGCCGTTCGCGGTGGCCTATACCCGCCGCGTCACCCAGGTGTGGTGCGGCTTCTTCGTTCTCAACGGCAGCCTGGCCCTGCTGACCGCGCTGTACGCGTCGGACCGGGTCTGGATGCTCTACAACGGATTGTTGGCGTACGTGATGATGGGCGTGTTGTTCGCAGGGGAGTGGCTGGTGCGGCGGCAGGTGAAGGCGGCGCACGCGCATGGCTGAGTGGATTGCCCTGGACCGGCTGCTGCTGGAGGCACGGCCGCAGCGCAGCGTCGGCCTGTGCGACGGCGAGGTGATCGACCATGCCGGCTTCCGCCAGCGCGTACTGGCCTGGCGCGCCGCCTTTGCGGCCGCCGAAGGCCGCGACTGGGCCCTGTACTTCGATGATGCCGTGGCCTTTGCCGCCGCGCTGTTCGGTGCCTGGCATGCCGGCAAGCGGGTGTTCCTGGCCGCCGACAACCTGCCAGCCACGCTGCAGGCGCTGCAGCCGCAGGTGAGCGGCTTCGCAGGCGACGTGTCCGCCGACTACCGCTCGCTGGTGGCGCTGGACGCCGCGCTGGACGATGAGCTGCAGGCGCTGGACGAGCGCGCCTGCGAGCTGTGCGTGTTCACCTCCGGCAGCACCGGCCAGCCCAGTGCGATCGGCAAGCGCCTGGACCAGCTGGCGCGCGAGGTGGAGGCGCTGCAGGCCGCGTTCGGTGCGCAGATGGAGGGTGTGCAGGTCCATGGCACGGTGTCCCACCAGCACATCTACGGGCTGCTGTTCCGCGTGCTGTGGCCGCTGGCCGCCGGCCGCCTGATTCATCCGCGCCGGTTCTTCCACGAAGACCTGGTGGGTGCGCTGGCCGGTACCGATACGGTGCTGGTGGCGACGCCGGCCCACCTCAAGCGCCTGCCCGGGCAGCTCGACTGGGCCAGCCTGCATGGCCGCCTGCGCGCGGTGTTCTCCTCCGGTGGTCCGCTGCCGGAAGACGCAGCGCGGCAGGTGCGGCAGTGGCTGGGCGTGCCCCCGACCGAGGTCTATGGCAGCAGCGAGACCGGCGGCATCGCCTGGCGCCGCTGGGACATCGACCTGCCGCCGTGGCAGCCGCTGCCGGGCGTGCAGTGGCGCATCGACGATGGCTGCCTGGCGGTGGCCTCGGCGCACCTGGACACCCCCGGTTGGTGGCGCACCCAGGACCGTGTCGAAGCCCTGGCCGACGGCCGCTTCCGCCTGCTGGGCCGGGCCGACCGCATCGTCAAGATCGAGGAACGCCGGGTGTCGCTGGATGCGCTGGAACGCGCGCTGCGCGAAGACGCCGAGGTGGATGACGCGCGCGTGCTGGTGCTGCCCGGGCAGCGCGAGCAGCTGGCCGCCGTGGTGGTGCCGGCCGATCCGGCGCTGCTGGAGGGCGGCGACGCTGCGCGGCGGGCGCTGGGCCAGCGCCTTGGCGCCCGCCTGGCGCATGCGCATGACGCAGTGACCCGGCCGCGTCGCTGGCGCCTGGTGCAGGCGCTGCCGATCAATGCGCAGGGCAAGGTGACCCAGGCCGCGCTGGCGGCGCTGTTCCAGCCGTTGATGCCGGTGCCGGCGTGGGATCACCGCGATGCCGCCAGCGCCACCCTGCGCATGACCCTGGACCCGGCGCTGCGGCCGTTCCAGGGCCACTTCCCGCAGGCGGCAATCCTGCCCGGCGTGGCGCAGCTGGACTGGGCGGTGCGCTTCGCCCGCCAGGCGTTTGTGATGCGGGGCGCGTTCGTGCGCATGGATGCGGTGAAATTCCAGCACGTGGCCCGCCCCGGTGACGAGTTGACCCTGCAGCTGGACTGGGATGCCGCACGCAACGTACTGGCCTTCCGCTACACCTCCAGCCACGGTGTGCATGCCAGCGGCAGGGTGGTTTTCGCTGATGCGGACTGATCCGGCCGTTGCCGGTGCCGCATTCGCGCCACTGGTGGTGATCCCTGTCTACGACCACGAGCACGCCATCGCGGCGGTGGTCGATGGCGTGCAGGCTGCGGGACTGCCCTGCCTGCTGGTCGACGATGGTTCGCACGATGGGTGCGCGGCGGTGCTGCGCGCGCTGGCACAGCGCCAGGGCGTCGACCTGCTGCGCCTGGACGTCAACCAGGGCAAGGGCGGGGCGATGCTGGCCGGCTTTGCCGAGGCCGGCGCGCGTGGCTACAGCCACGTGCTGCAGATCGATGCCGACGGCCAGCACGATACCACTGACCTGCCACGCTTCATCGAAGCCGCGCGCGCCCATCCCGAGGCGGTGATCTGCGGCATTCCGGCTTACGACGCCAGTGTTCCCAAGGCGCGCCTGTATGGCCGCTACGCCACCCACATCTGGGTCTGGATCAACACGCTGTCGCTGCACCTGCGCGACACCATGTGTGGCTTCCGCGTGTATCCGCTGCCGCCGGTACTGCGCCTGATCGGTGAAGAGACCATCGGCCGGCGCATGGATTTCGATACCGAAGTGATGGTGCGGCTGTACTGGCGGCAATTGCCGGTCGAGCACCTGGCCACGCGTGTGACCTATCCATCCGATGGCGTGTCGCACTTCGATGTGTGGCGCGACAACGTGCGCATCAGCCGCATGCATACCCGCCTGTTCTTCGGCATGCTCTGGCGTGCGCCGCGGCTGCTGTGGCGCCGCCTGCGGGGGCAGCGCTGAGATGGCGGCCGCGCAGGGTGCCCCGCACTGGGCCGACATCGGCGAATCGACGTCGGTGGCCGGCGTGCTGTTCCTGTGCTGGGTGCACCGCTGGTTCGGGCGCTGGCCGTTCCGCCTGTGCGTGTGGCCGGTGGTGGCCTGCCATTGGCTGGGCAACCGTATAGGGCGCCAGGCTTCGATGCAGTACCTGCAGCGGCTGCAGGCGCACAGCGGCGTGCTCGGCCGCGCGCCGACACGGCGTGACAGCCTGCGCCACTTCTTCGCCTTCGCCGATACGATGCTGGACAAGATCCTCGGCCTGGGCGGGCGCTACCCGGCCGAACGCATCCACCTGCATCGTGACCTGGTACTGCAGAAGATCGCGCGCCGCGAGGGCGGGCTGATCCTCACCGCGCACATCGGCTGCCTGGAGCTGTGCCAGGTGCTGGCCGAACAGGTGCCGGGGTTCCGCATCACCGTGCTGGTGCACACCGCGCATGCGCAGCGCTTCAACCGCCTGCTGCAGCGGCTGGACCCGCTGGCGGCGGTGGAACTGGTGCAGGTGACCGAAATGGGGCCGGCCACCGCGGTGATGCTGGCCGAGCGCGTGGCGGCGGGGGGCTTCGTTGCCATCGTCGGCGACCGCACGCCGGTACAGGGTGGCCGCAGCGTCACTGCCGATTTCCTGGGCCACCGCGCGCCGTTCCCGATCGGCGCCTATGTGCTCGCCGCGGCGCTGGGCTGCCCGGTCTACACCATGGCCTGCCTGCACGAGGGCGACGGCTATCGGGTGGCATTCGAACAGTTCGCCGAACGCATCGTGCTGCCGCGTGGCTCGCGCGACACCGCGCTGGCCGAACAGGCACAGCGCTTCGCGCGCTGGCTGGAACTCCAGGTCATCCAGTCCCCGTTGGACTGGTTCAATTTCTTCCCCTTCTGGGATCAGGCTCCGCATGACGACTGACGCCGTACCCGTGTGCCGCTTTGGCGACGCACCGTTGACCATCGAAGACGTGGTTGCCCTGGCCCAGCGCCAGTGCGAGGCCGCACTGAGCGACGCGCCGGCGTTCCGCGCGCACATCCAGCGCGGTGCCGACTTCCTCGACCGCCTGCTGCGCGAGGACGGCGTGATCTACGGCGTGACCACCGGCTACGGCGACTCGTGCACGGTGAACATCCCGCCGGCGCTGGTGGCGGAACTGCCGCACCACCTGTACACCTACCACGGCTGCGGCCTGGGCCGTTACCTGGACCCGGTCGAGACCCGCGCGGTGCTGGCCGCGCGCCTGGCGTCGCTGGTGCGCGGCATGTCCGGCGTCAGCGTGCCGCTGCTGGAAGGCCTGGCCACGCTGCTGCAGCACGACGTGCTGCCGATGATCCCGGCCGAAGGCTCGGTCGGTGCCAGCGGCGACCTGACCCCGCTGTCGTACGTGGCGGCGGTGCTGTGCGGCGAGCGCGAGGTGCTGCATGACGGCCGCGTGCAGCCGGCGGCCGAAGTGCTGGCGAAGATCGGCATGACCCCGCTGAAGCTGCGGCCGAAGGAAGGCCTGGCGATCATGAACGGCACCGCGGTGATGACCGGCCTGGCCTGCCTGGCCTGGCAGCGCGCCGATTACCTGGCGCGCATGGCCACGCGCCTGACCGCGTTCAACGTGCTGGCCAGCGACGGCAACGCGCACCACTTCGACGAAACCCTGTTCGCCGCCAAGCCGCACCCGGGCCAGGGCCGCATCGCTGCGCGCCTGCGCAGCGACCTGCACAGCGAACGCCCGCCGCGCAACGAACAGCGCCTGCAGGACCGCTATTCGCTGCGCTGCGCGCCGCACGTCATCGGCGTGCTGGAAGACAGCCTGCCGTTCCTGCGCCAGCTGATCGAAACCGAACTGAACAGTGCCAACGACAACCCGCTGATCGACGCCGACGGCGAGCGCATCCTGCATGGCGGCCACTTCTACGGCGGCCACATCGCACTGGCGATGGACACCCTGAAAAACACCGTGGCCAACGTTGCCGACCTGCTCGACCGGCAGCTGGCGCTGGTGGTGGATGCCCGCTACAACCATGGCCTGCCGGCCAACCTGTCGGCGGCCACCGGCGCGCGCGCTGCCATCAACCATGGCCTGAAGGCGCTGCAGATCAGCGTGTCGGCCTGGACTGCCGAAGCGCTGAAGCAGACCATGCCGGCCAGCGTGTTCTCGCGTTCCACCGAGTGCCACAACCAGGACAAGGTCAGCATGGGCACCATCGCCGCGCGCGACTGCCTGCGCGTGATCGAGCTGACTGAACAGGTGGTGGCCGCGATGCTGATCGCCGCCCGCCAGGGCCTGGCGCTGCGCGAACGGGTTGGCCTGAACGCGCAGCTGCATGGCAGTCTGGCCGACATGTACGCCGACCTGGGGCAGCGCATCGCCCTGGTTGAAGAAGACCGCGCGCTGGATCGCGAACTGCGGGAACTGCTGGTGGAGATCCGCGCGCAACGTTGGGAGCTGTATGCCAGTGAATGAGGCCATCGAACGGGTTGGCGAAATTGCGTTGACCCCTGCCTTCCATGACTGCGATCCGATGAACGTGGTCTGGCATGGCAACTATTTCAAGTACTTCGAGATCGCGCGCTGCGCGCTGCTCGGGCGCTACGACTACGACTACCCGCAGATGCTCGAATCGGGCTACCTGTGGCCGGTGGTCGATGCGCGGGTGAAGTACGTGCGCCCGCTGCTGTTCAACCAGGCGCTGCGCGTGGTCGCGCGCATCGTGGAATGGGAGAACCGGCTGAAGATCGAGTATGAAATCCTCGATGCGCAGAGCGGCCAGGTGCTGACCCGCGCGATGACCATCCAGGTCGCGGTGGACGCGGCCAGCAAGGAAATGCTGTACCAGTGCCCGCCGGTACTGTGGGAGCGCCTGGGAGTGCCTGCGCCGTGAACCCCCTTGTCCGTCTTTCGAGCGTGCTGCTGTGCGCGCTGATCTTCGTTGCCGCACCGCAGGTGCAGGCGGCCGACCCCGCCATCGATGCGATCACCCAGGCGGTGGCGCGGCCGGACGTGCTGCGTGGCCAGTTCAGCCAGGAAAAGCAGGTCAGCGGCTTCAGGAACCCGCTGCGCTCGCAGGGCCAGTTCGTGGTCGCGCGCCAGCACGGCGTGATCTGGACCACGCTCAAGCCGTTCCCTTCCGAAGTGGTGGTCACCGCCGACCGCATCCTGAGCCGCCAGCGCGATGGCAGCACCCGTGTCGAGCTCGATGCACGGCAGCAGCCGGCGATGCGTTCGGTGAACGCGATCATGTTCGCGCTGATGAGTGGCGACGTGCAGGCGCTGTCCAGCCAGTTCAACGTGGCGGCCAGCCGTGAAGGGCAGGGCTGGCGGCTGCGGCTGACGCCGAAGTCGGCGATGCTGGCCAAGGCGTTCCAGTCGCTGACCCTGCAGGGTGACCGCTACGTGCGCCAGGTCGAGATCGTCGAGGCCAACAAGGACCGTACGCAGATCCAGTTCAGTGCATTGAGCGAGGCGCCGGCCACGCTCACCGCCGACGAGGCACGCCGCTTTGAGTGAGGCCGTCGCATCGAACGCACCGGAGCGGCTGCGGCGCTGGTGGCACTGGCTGGGCATCGCCTGGCTGTTGCTGCTGCTGGTACTGGGCGCGCAGCAGTGGCACCTGTGGAGCCAGCAATCGCGGATCGACACCGACATCCTCGCGCTGCTGCCGCAGGATGCGCATGACCGCCTGTTGAGCGACGTCACCCGGCGCATCGCCGACGGCAGCTCGCGGCAGGTGGTGGTGCTGCTGGGCAGCAGGGACGGCGCCGCCGCCAAGCGTGCGCAGGCGGCCTTTGCCGCGGCCATGGCCAAGGACACTGACCGAGCCCTGCTGGTGCCCAGTGGTTCGATCGAAGGCTGGTTCGATGAGGCGCGCGCGTTCTACGCGCCGTACCGCGACCGCCTGCTGACGCCGGCCCAGCGCGAGCAGCTGCAGGGCAGCGAACCGGGCGCGTTGGCCGAGCAGGCGTTGGCCGCGCTGTACGGCCCGATGGGCGCTCCGCGCCTGACCGACTGGCGGCAAGACCCGTTGTCGTTGTGGCCGCAATGGTGGCAGCAGCAGGCGCAGGGTTCGGGGTTGCGGCTGGGCGATGACGGCCTGCTCGAAGCCGAGGGCAGGCACTGGGCCGTGCTGCAGTTCGATACACCGGGTTCGGCGTTCCAGCTCGACGGTGAGCGTCATCTCGACGGCCTGCTGGAACGTGCCGGGCGGGCTGCCAGGGCGGCAGCGCCGGAGCTGGAAATCCTGCATGCCGGCGTGCCGCTGCACGCCGAGGCGGCCGCGGTGCAGGCCAACCAGGAGATCAACACGATCG
Organism: Stenotrophomonas sp.; assembly: GCF_059505245.1. Lineage (NCBI taxonomy): Bacteria > Pseudomonadati > Pseudomonadota > Gammaproteobacteria > Lysobacterales > Lysobacteraceae > Stenotrophomonas > Stenotrophomonas sp. The sequence continues at coordinate 40,443 of NZ_JCACKF010000016.1, read as the reverse complement.
GCTGGGGCTCGCTGGCCGCGGTGCTGCTGCTGGTGTGGCTGGCGTTCCGTTCGCTGCGGCCGATCCTGCTGGTCGCCGCGTCGTTGCTGATCGGTTGTGGCGTGGCGCTGGCGGTGACCGTGCTGGTGTTCGGCAAGGTGCACGTGCTCACCCTGGTGTTCGGTGCGTCGCTGGTGGGCGTGGCCGAGGATTACGGCATCCACTGGTTTGCCTCGCGCCAGGCCGAGCCGGCCGATCGCCGCTGGAAGCTGCTGCGGCACCTGTTGCCGGGCCTGTGGCTGGCCTTGCTGACCAGCGCGCTGGCCTACCTGGCCCTGGGCCTGGCCCCGTTCCCGGGCCTGCGCCAGATGGCGCTGTTCTCGGTGGTCGGTCTGGCCGCCGCCTTCCTCACGGTGATCTTCTGGTTCCCGTGGCTGGATGGCGGCGAGATCCGCCAGACCCGTTTCTCGCAGTGGCTGGGCAACACGCTGGAGCGCTTCCCGCGGTTGCATGGCCGCCGGCCGGTGACGGTGTTCGTGGTGATCACGCTGGCGCTGTCTGCCATCGGCATCGCCCGCCTGCACAGCAATGACGACCTGCGCAGCCTGCAGTCCTCACCGCCGGCACTGATGGCCCAGCAGATCCGCCTGAGCCAGCTGCTGGGCATGCCCAGCCCGGCGCAGTTCTATCTGGTGCAGGGCAGTGACGCTGCACAGCTGCTGCAGCGCGAAGAAGCACTGACCGAACGCCTGCGTGTACTGGCCAACGACAAGCGCATCGGCGGTTACCGCGCGATCAGTGACTGGCTGCCGTCGCCGGCACGCCAGCAGGCCGATGCGGCGCTGACCGCCAAGGTGGAACCGGGCGTGCTGCAGGCCGTGTCCGATGCGGTCGGAGAACCCTTGCCGCGCCCCGACTTCGCCACCACGCCGCTGACCGCGGAGGCGTTCCTGGCCTCGCCGGCCTCGCAGCCGTTCCGCCACCTGTGGGTGGGTGAGGTCGGTGGGCAGATGATCAGCGTGGTGATGGTCGATGACCTGTCGCGCGCCGATGCGCTGGCGACCCTGCGCGGGGCGGCCGAAGGCCTGCCCGGCGTGCGCTGGGTGGACCGCACCGCCGACTTCTCGCAGCTGCTGGGCCACTACCGCAAGCTGATGGGGGGGCTGCTGCTGGTCGGCATCGTGCTGGTGTTCGGCGCGCTGTGGCTGCGCTACCGCCGCCAGGCCTGGCGCGTGTTCGCGCCGACCCTGATTGCCGGTGCGTTGACCCTGGGCCTGCTGGGCCTGTTCGGCCAGCCACTGCAGCTGTTCAACGTGCTGGCACTGATGCTGCTGCTGGGCATGGGCATCGACTACGGCATCTTCCTGATCGAGCACCGCGGCGATGCCAGTGCCTGGCTGGCGGTGTGCGTGGGCGCGGCCAGCACCTGGCTGTCGTTCGGCCTGCTGGGACTGTCGCAGACCCCGGCGCTGCGCGCGTTCGGCCTGACCCTGCTGTTCGGCATCGGCCTGGTCTGGCTGATCTCGCCGCTGTTCCGGCCGCCGCCGCATGATCTGCCGCGGGCCTGAGCCTGCTTCCGACTTCCTTCTTTCCACTTGATCGAGCAACAGGGACGCACCGATGAATACTGCTGTGGATGCTGTCGAACGTACTGAAATCCTGATCATCGGTGCCGGCCCGGCCGGCTCCGTGGCTGCGGCGATGCTGCGCCAGCAGGGCCGCCAGGTGCTGATGCTGGAGCGCCAGCAGTTCCCGCGCTTCTCCATCGGCGAAAGCCTGCTGCCGCAGAGCATGGAGTACATCGAGGCCGCCGGCCTGCTGCAGGACGTGGTCGAAGCCGGCTTCCAGCACAAGAACGGCGCGGCCTTCGTGCACGGCGAAGCGCGTACCGCATTCGACTTCAGGAAGAAGTTCTCGCCGGGCTGGGGCACCACCTACCAGGTGCAGCGCGCCGACTTCGACAACGTGCTGGCGCGCGGTGCCGAGCGCATGGGGGCCACGCTGCGTTTCGGTGATGAAGTGCTGTCGGTCGAAGCCGGCGAGCAGCCGGCGGTGACGGTGCGCCGCCCGGACGGCAGCGAGTACCGCATCGAGGCCGATTTCATCCTCGACGCCTCGGGCTTCGCACGCCTGCTGCCGCGCCTGCTGCAGCTGGAATCGCCGTCCAACTTCCCGGTGCGCGGGGCGATCTTCTGCCACGTGCGCGACAACATTCCGGCCGAAGCGGACTTCGACCGCAACAAGATCCTGATCACCACCCATCCCGAGCACGTCGACGTCTGGTACTGGACAATCCCGTTCTCCAACGGCTGCTGCTCGCTGGGCGTGGTCGCCGAACCGTCGTTCTTCGAGCGCTACGAGGGCGACGACCTGCAGAAACTGCAGGCCATCGTCGGCGAGGACCCGAACCTGACCCGGCTGCTGGCCAATGCCGAATGGGCGGTGCTGCCGGTGCGCCGCATCACCGGCTACTCGGCCAATGTCAGTTCGTTGTGGGGGCCGGGCTATGCCCTGCTGGGCAATGCCGGCGAGTTCCTCGACCCGGTGTTCTCGTCCGGCGTGACCATCGCCTTCAAGTCCGCGCAGCTGGCCAGTGCATGTCTGGCGCGCCGCTATGCCGGCGAAGCCGTGGACTGGGAAGCGGAGTTCTCGGTCCCGCTGCGGGCGGGCGTGAAGACCTTCCGCCGCTTTGTCGAAAGCTGGTACGAAGGCGGTTTCCAGAAGATCATCTACCACCCGCAGCAGCAGCCCGAAGTGCGCGACATGATCAGCTCCATCCTGGCCGGTTACGCCTGGGACACCAACAACCCGTACGTGGCCGATGACAGTGGCCGCCGCATGCGCGTGCTGGAGCAGCTGTGCGGCGCCTGATCGCCCCTGCGACAGCACTGCTGCTGAGCCTGCTGCTGGTGGCCTGCGCCGGCCGCATGCCGAAGCCGTTGGTGGAACTGCCGCCGCTGCGCCTGTCGCCGGCCAGCCTGCCGGCGCCGCTGGCGTTGCAGCAGCAGTTGCATTTCCGGTTCGGCACGCATGAGCGCGACCTGGATGCACTGCTGGAAGCCGATGCGCAGCAGGTGCAGCTGGCGGTGCAGGCGATGGGCCAGACCGGCGTGCGCCTGCAGTGGGACGGCCGGCAGCTGACCCAGCAGCGCGCGCCGTGGCTGCCGCCGCAGGTGCGCGCCGAGCGCGTGCTGGATGACCTGCAGTTCGCGCTGTGGCCGACCGCAGCCATCGCGGCCGCGCTGCCAGCCGGCTGGCAGGTCCGTGACGATGGCCATCAGCGCAGCCTGTCGCGCGACGGCACGGTGTGGCTGCAGCTGCAGCGCCTGGACGATGGCAGCGTGCAGCTGGACAACCGCGCCGAAGGCTATGCGCTGCGCATCGAATCGATCGACATGGCCGGGCCGGATCGATGAGTGCACCGATCTATCTGAACGATCTGGGCGTGGTCTGCGCGCTCGGCGATGGCCGCGACGCGGTGGCTTCGGCGATGTTCGCCGGCGTGCCGGGCGGGCTCAGCGACAACGATACCCTGCTGCCGGGGCACACCCTGGCGCTGGGGCAGGTGCGTACACCGCTGCCGACGCTGGAAGAACTGCCGGCCGCCCTGCGCGGGCGCAACAACGCCCTGCTGGACGTGGCACTGGCGCAGATCGCACCGGCGGTGGCCGCCGCGATCGCCCGCCACGGCGCCGAACGCGTGGCGGTCGTGCTGGGCACCAGTACCTCGGGCATCGGTGAATCCGAGCAGGCCCTTCGCACCCATGCCGAACAGGGCCAATGGCCGCCCGGGTTCGATTACGCCCAGCAGGAAATGGGTACTGCCGCGCAGTTCGTGCGCCAGCGCAGCGGCGCTCAGGGGCCGGCGTGGACCCTGTCCACCGCCTGCTCGTCCAGTGCCAAGGCACTGATGTCGGCTGCACGCATGCTGCGGGCCGGTATCGTCGACGCCGTGATCGCAGGTGGCGCGGACTCGCTGTGCCGCTTCACCGTGGCCGGCTTCAGCGCGCTGGAATCGGTGTCGGCCCTGCGCTGCAATCCATTCTCGCAGCACCGTGCCGGCATCAACATCGGCGAGGGTGCCGCGCTGTTCCTGCTCACCCGCGAACCCGGCCCGGTATGCCTGGCCGGCTGGGGCGAATCGGCCGACGCGCACCATATGTCCGCCCCCGATCCGCAGGGCCTGGGTGCCATCGATGCCCTGCAGCAGGCGCTGCAGCGCGCCGGCTGGGCGGCCGATGAAGTGGACTACGTGAACCTGCATGGCACCGCCACCGGCCACAACGATGCGATGGAAAGCCTGGCGGTGTCGCAGGTGCTGGGCAACCAGGTGCCGGCCAGTTCGACCAAGCCGCTGACCGGCCATACGCTGGGTGCTTCAGGCGCGATCGAAGCTGCACTGTGCTGGATCGTGCTGGCCGGGAACCCGCAGCAGCAGCTGCCACCGCACTGGTGGGACGGCGTGGCAGACCCCGCGCTGCCGGCACTGCCGCTGGTCGCACCGGCCACCCGCCTGGCACAGGCACCGCGGCGGGTGCTGAGCAATTCGTTCGCCTTCGGCGGCAGCAATGCCGTGCTGGCGCTGGAGCGTCGATGAACACGCTGTACGCGATCGAAGAGGTGGTGCCGCACCGCCAGGACATGTGCCTGCTGGAGCGCATCACGCACTGGGACCAGGACACCATCGAGGCCGAACTGGTGGTGCCCGACGCGGGCCTGTTCGTCGAGGAGGGCCAGGTGCCGGCGTGGGTCGGCATCGAATACATGGCGCAGGCCATCGCGGCCTGGGCCGGTTGCCGTGCGCGTGCGACGGGCAAGCCGCCGCAGTTGGGCTTCCTGCTTGGCAGCCGCCGCTACAGCAGCCCGCGCAGCAGCTTTCCCAGCGGATCGCGGCTGCGCGTACAGGCGCGCTGCGAGCTGTTGGGTGACAATGGATTGGGGATGTTCGCCTGCCGCATCCTGGCAGGCGAGGACGAATGGGCGACAGCCAACGTGTCGGTGTTCGAACCGGCCGATGCGATGGCCTATCTGGAGAGTGGACAGGCATGACAGGGAATCGAAGCGTGCTGGTGACCGGCGCCAGCCGGGGCATCGGCCGGGCCATCGCGCTGCGCATCGCGCGTGACGGCTTCGACGTGGTGGTGCATTGCCGCAGCCGCCTGGATGAGGCACAGGCCGTGATGGCCGAGATCCACGCGTTGGGCCAGCAGGCCCGCGTACTGATGTTCGACGTGGCTGATCGCGAGGCCGCACGCGCTGTGCTGGAGGCCGATGTCGAAGCGCACGGCGCGTACTACGGCGTGGTCTGCAACGCCGGCATCGCCCGTGACGGTGCCTTCCCGGCACTGTCAGCGGAGGATTGGGACCAGGTCATCCACACCAACCTGGACGGTTTCTACAACGTACTGCATCCGCTGATCATGCCGATGGTGCGCCGGCGCAAGCCTGGCCGCATCATCACCCTGTCGTCGGTGTCCGGACTGGCCGGCAACCGCGGGCAGGTCAATTACAGTGCCGCCAAGGCCGGCATCATCGGTGCCACCAAGGCCCTGGCGCTGGAACTGGCCAGCCGCCAGATCACCGTCAACTGCGTGGCCCCGGGCCTGATCGAGACCGAAATGCTCAACGATGAAGTGGTTGAACACGCGCTCAAGCTGATTCCCGCCGGCCGCGTCGGTCGTCCCGACGAAGTGGCGGCCACGGTGGCGTTCCTGCTGTCCGAGCCGGCCGGCTACATCACCCGCCAGGTGATCTCGGTGAACGGAGGCATGATCTGATGGCCGCCGATCGTCGCGTGGTGGTCACCGGTGCCGCCGCCATCAGTCCGCTCGGCCACGACTGGCCGACCATCGAGGCACACCTGCGCAGCTGCCGCAATGCGGTGCGTGCGATGCCCGAGTGGGATGTCTATGCCGGGCTGAACACCAAGCTGGCCGCGCCGGCGCAGGATTTCGAGCTGCCGCCGAACTACAACCGCAAGACCACCCGCTCGATGGGCAAGGTCGCGATCATGTCGGTGCGCGCCACTGAGGTGGCACTGCGTGAAGCCGGCCTGCACGAGCATCCGGTGCTGCGCAGCGGCCGTACCGGCGTGGCCTACGGCTCGTCCTCGGGCAGCCACGAGGCCACCGGTGAATTCGGGCGCATGCTCAACGAGTTCACCACCGATGGCATCAGTGCCACCACCTACCTGAAGATGATGAGCCACACCGCGCCGGTCAACATCGGCGTGTTCTTCGGACTGTCCGGGCGCGTGTACACCACGTCCAGTGCCTGCACCTCCGGCAGCCAGGGCGTGGGTGCGGCCTATGAAGCGATCCGCAGTGGCAAGCAGACGGTGATGGTGGCCGGCGGTGCCGAGCAGCTCGATGCCACCGCAGCGGCGGTGTTCGACACCCTGTTCGCCACCAGCGTGCGCAACGATGCGCCGCAGACCACCCCGCGCCCGTTCGATGCCGGCCGTGATGGCCTGGTGTTGGGCGAGGGCGCCTGCACGCTGATCCTGGAAGACCTGGAGCACGCGCAGGCGCGCGGCGCCACCATCCTTGCCGAGGTGGTCGGCTACGGCACCAACAGCGATGGCCAGCACGTCACCCAGCCCAGCGCCGACACCATGGCCCAGGCCATGCGCCTGGCGCTGGAGGATGCCGGCCTGGACGCGGCGCAGATCGACTATGTCAACGCCCACGGCACCGCCACCGACCACGGTGACATCGCCGAAACCCAGGCGACCGCGCAGGTGTTCGGCAACCGCGTGCCGATCAGCTCGCTGAAGAGCTATGTCGGCCACATGCTGGGTGCCTGTGGCGCGTTCGAGGCCTGGCTGAGCATCCAGATGATGCGCGCCGGCTGGTTCGCGCCGACCCTGAACCTGGCCGAGGTCGACCCGCGCTGTGGCCAGCTCGACTTCATCACCGGGCAGGGCCGCGAACTGCAGGCCGAGTACGTGATGAGCAACAACTTCGCCTTCGGCGGCATCAACACCTCACTGGTGTTCCGCCGCTGGAGCGAGTGATCCACCGCCCCACCGCACTGTTTCCGCCATCCACCCGCACCCCTGACAAGGAGAAGTTTCGATGCGCCGCACTCTCATGATCGCCACTGCCACCGCGCTGCTGGCCCTGACCTCCACCGCCTCTGCCCGCGATACCCGCGTCGAGCAGTCCCTGCAGGAGCTGGTCAGCTCGCAGGCTGCCAAGGACGCCGGCATCGACGGCAGCGTGCGCTTCTACCTGGCCGGCCAGCCGGTCAGCGTGCAGCAGCGCCTGGGTGAAGACGTGACCAACAAGAAGACCAACGCCGCCAACAAGAGCGATGCCGAGGCCTGCCGCTGGGTCGCGCTGTCGGCGCTGCGCGCGCTGCAGGACGGCGCCAGGTCGCGCGGCGCCAACGCCGTGGTCGACATCGTCAGCTACTACAAGAAGAACGAGTTCAAGAGCAGCACCAATTACGAGTGCTACGCCGGCACCATCCTCGCCGGTGTCGCGCTGAAGGGCACCTACGCCAAGGTCAAGTAAGCGCCCGCGTGGCGGCGGCGTTGGCTGAACGTCGCCGCCACATTGCTGAACCTCGCAAGGGAAACGCCGCCGATCGCGCCGCCATCGTCGGCTGACGGCTTTCCCCGGTGTCGGCTTTCCGACACAATCATGGCTCTTCCCGGGTTATCGTCCCGCGGACATGCACGCCTACGTCTATAAAAGCCAACTCAAGCCGGACACCTACGTCTACGTTCCCCGACGCGATGATTTCAGCGCGCTGCCCGCGCCGCTGCTCACCTCGCTGGGGACGCTCACCTTCGTCCTGGAGGTGGCCCTGGATGTCCAGCGCCGCCTGGCCCAGGCCGATCCTGAAAAGGTCCGCAGCGAAATGAGCGAACGCGGGTTCTACCTGCAGGTACCGCCGTCGGTGGCCAGCCTGATGCCGCGACACTATGACTGACACCTCCCGTCCGCGTGCCCTGTCGATCGCCTTCGCCGTGGGTGCCATGCTGGCGTTGGGCGCCGCGGTGGGCGGTGTGCCGGGTGCCATCCTTGCCGCACTGGCGCAGCCGGCGTTCGCGCTGGGCGTGTCGTGGTGGCGTCGCAGCCGTGCGCTGCTGCCGCTGAAGGTGGTCGCACGCCAGGACCTGCCCGCACTGCTGGCGCTGTGGGCTGCCGCGCCATTGCTGCTGGCGCTGCTGCTGGCCTGGCCGCTGGCGGCCCTGCGTGACAGCGGCAGCCTGGCGGCGGTGCTGGGCCTGAGCGTGCTGGTCAGTGCCGGCCTGCTGGCGGCTTGGCGCACCTGGCCGCTGTGGAACGATGTCGAACGCCTGGATGGCAGCCTGGCCCAGCACTGGCAGGCGCTGGCCGGCCGCGACCTGACCGCCTGGCGTGGTCTTGGCGTGGCCGCGCTGGTGATCGCCTTGGCCGCACTGGTGGTGCTGCCGGCCTGGCCGGGCCTGTTGCCGGACGGCGCACGCTGGCCCGCCGCACTGGCGGTCGTGCTGCTGTCGCCGGCGCTGCACCTGCTGCTGCAGCGGGTTGCGCCCGCGCCGCTGGTGTCGCTGCGCCCCAGCCCGTTCGCCGCTGCCAGCAGCGAACAGGAACCGATGTTCCCCGCTGCGGCCGAAACCGCGCCGCTGGAGGCGATGGCGCCGCAGGAACTGACACCGGCCCTGTATGAGGCCGCGCGCCAGGGCCGCGTCGACCGCGGCCTGCAGCTGCTGCAGGCCGGTGCTGATCCGTATGCGCTGCCGGACCCGAACTGGCGTGACCAGCGCAGCCTGGCGGTGCTGGCGGCGGTGCTGCCGGACCTGCGCCTGCTGCGCGAGCTGATTGCCCGCGGCGTAGATGTGAACGCGCCGCACCGGGGCATGACCCCGCTGCTGGCCGCCACCCGCGACAGCTGGCATGGCCGCCCCGAAGCGGTGATGACCCTGCTCGCCAACGGCGCCGATTCACGTGCCACCGACAGCGATGGCAACACCCCGCTGCACCATGCCGCACGCAGTTCCGACCCGGGCGTGGCCGCGCTGCTGCGCGATGCCGCTGCCGAAGTCGATGCGCTGAACCGCGAGGGCTGGTCGCCGCTGGCGGTGGCCTGCCAGGTCGGCAACTGGCGCCTGGCCCGCTTCCTGCTCGAGCGCGGTGCACGCAGCGAACCGGCCGATGGCACCCCGGTGCTGCTGGCCGCCGCCGCCACCGAGGACGACGATCCGGCCGGCGTGCAGCTGCTGCTCAAGCACAAGGCACGCGCCGACGCGCGTGATCGCCAGCGCCGCAGCGCGCTGCACGAGGCAGCGCTGGCCGGCCACGTGGAGATCATCGGCGTGCTGCTGGGCGCCGGCGCCAACCTGGAAGCGCGCGATGCACTGGGCCGCACGCCGTGGCTGGAAGCCGCCCGTGCCGGCCGTGCCGCCGTGGTCGAGCACCTGCTGCCGCACAAGCCGGACCTGGTCGCGGTGGACGGCGAAGGCCGCAATGCGGTGCAGCTGGCAGTGATGGCCGAGGATGTCTCGCCGCTGCTGATCAAGCGCCTGGTGGAACTGGGCATCGCCGCCGACGCCACCGACCCGGTTGGCCGCCGCGCGGTGGACTATGCGGCCGAAGCGGGCCGCTGGGCGATCGTGGCCCTGCTGGACCCGTCCTATCCGCTGCCGGCAGCCGTCAGTGATGGCCTGGCCGAGCGCGGTGAAGCGGCCAGCGCCAGCGGCCTGTTGCCGGACCGTCCGCCGCTGACCCTGCTGCGCGAAGCGCTGGGCTTCGGCAACACCGATGGCATGGCCGCGCTGGCCAGGCTGTGCCAGCCGGAAGAACTGGGCGGCCTGCTGCTCGATCCGGAGCTGGCCCTGGAGCCGCGCGCGGTCGATTGGCTGCTGGCCCACGGTGCCGATCCCTATGTGCGCGACGCCTGCGCCGATACGCCGATGTTCGCGCTGCTGTCGCGCGGCATCGACGCGGTGCCGGCGCTGCAGGTCATGCTGCAGCGCGGCCTGTCGCCGGCTGGGCGCGGTGGGCTGGCACGCTTCCTGGCCGCCTGCGCACAGCACGACCAGGCCGCCCGCGGCCTGGAACAACTGGCGCTGGAACTGCTGGAGCGTGGCGCCGATCCGTTCGCCGCTTCGCCGGCCGGTGACCCACCGCTGTCGCTGGCGGTACGCCTGGGCTGGCTGCGCCTGCAGCAGGCCCTGCTCAAGGCCGGTGTCGATCGCGAAGCGCGCGACAGCCATGGCATGACCGCACTGCACCTGGCCACCGCACTGGCCCGCGAAGGCGCGCTGAAGCTGCTGGTGCAGCACGGTGCCTCGCCGGAAGCACGTGCCGCCGACGGTCAGACGCCACTGGGCGTGGCGCTGTCGATCGGTCGCCGTGACCTGGCCGACTGGCTGGACTGGCGGGTGTGGCCGCTGCCACGCCGTACCCTGCGCGAGGCCGATCTGCCGGCCGCTGCGATGGCCGGTGATGTGGACGCCGTGCGCCGCCTGATCGATCTGGGATTTGCCGTCGACGCGGTCGACGCACAGGGCTGCACCGCGCTGCTGCGTGCGGCCGGTGGTGGCCACCTGGCCGTGACCGACCTGCTGCTGGCGCGCGGTGCCGATCCGCAGCACGCCGCTGCAAGCGGTGCGACGCCGCTGTCGGCGGCGGTCAGCATGCGCCAGGTCGACATCGTTTCGGCCCTGCTCGATGCCGGCGCCAAGCTGGAACATCGCCTGCCGGGCGGGGTGACCGTGCTGATGCTGGCCTCGGCGCTGGGCCTGCCGGACATCGTCGCGCGCCTGCTCACTGCCGGTGCCGACGTGCATGCCGGTGACGCGCAGCAGCTGGGCCCGCTGCACTGTGCCGCGCTGTACGGTTTCAGTGCCCGCGACCGCTCGCGCCTGCTGGCCCTGCTCGACACCCTGCTGTTGGCGGGCGCCGAGCCGGACCAGGCCGCCGCCGGTTCGGTCACGCCGCTGCTGCTGCTGCTGGGCGCACGCGCCGAGCCGGGTACCGCCTGCGACGAGCAGGTGGTGATGGCGGCGGTGGAGCGCCTGCTGGATGAGGACGTCAGCCTGGACGTGCGCGATCCGCGCGGCTTCGGCCCGCTGCATCTGGCCGCCCTGCATGGACTGCCGCTGCTGGTGCAGCGCCTGTTGCGCGCCGGTGCCGATCCGGAAGTGCGCGACAGCCTCAACCGCAGCCCGCGCGAGATCGCGGTGATGCGCGGCTTCATCGACGTCGCTGGAGAGTTCGAACCGCGCGTGCCGGGCGTTTCGTCGATGGCGCGGTTCCTGCGCGACAACGGTTGACAGGCCGGGGTCGGATCCCTTTCCAACGGAAAGGGCTCTGACCCCAACACCGCGCTGCCGGAATCTGCAGTGGGTAGTGCCGGCCGCTGGCCGGCAACCTGCTGAGACCTCCGGGATCCCGAGGCTGCCGGCCAGCGGCCGGCACTACCGGGTCCACCATCGATCGGGTGGGCGCCGTCAGCGCTCCTTGTCGCCGTCGCTTTCCGCGTCGGCCTCGAACAGATGCATCAGGTCGTTGCGTGCGTCGCGCGAGGTCTGGATCACCGCTGCCTCGTCGTCGTACACCAGATACTGGTCGCGCAGCAGCTGCTCATCGTGCTCGCGGAAGCGCTGCACATGGCGTTCGGCCACGTCCGGTGCCACGCCCAGCGCGGTCAGCACTCGCCCGCTCATCTCAAGGCTGGTGCCGAACACTTCGCGGAACGGCTCGGCCGACATGTCCATCAGGCGCCACGCATGCTGGCGGTTGCGCGCACGCGCCAGCACCGTCGCGTCCGGGTACAGCCGGCGCACCATGCGTACCGCGCGCAGGTTGGTCTCCGGGTCATCCACGGTGATCACGAACACATCGATGTGCTCGCCCCCCGCCGCACGCAGCATCTCCGGCCGGGTCGGATCGCCGTAGTACAGCTGGTTGCCGAAGCGGCGCAGGTCGGCAACGGTGTCCGGGTTCGCTTCCAGCGCCACGAACGGCACCTTCTGCGCGGTCAGCAGGCGCGCGATCACCTGGCCGAAGCGTCCCATGCCGGCGATCAGCACCTTGGGCCGGTTGTCCGGCGCCACCTTGTCGGCCTCGGCCGCCGCGCGTGGTGCGGCTTTTTCCTGGCCGAGCAGCTTGAGCAGCGCGATCATCAGCAGCGGCGTGATCGCCATCGACAGGCCGACGATCGCCACCAGCCGGTCGTGGTTGGCGTTGCCCAGCAGGTGCGCGCGCTGTGCCTCGTTGAATACCACGAAGGCAAACTCGCCGCCCAGCCACAGCACGCTGCCCAGCAGCAGCGATTGCCGCGAGCTGAGCCGGGCGACACGTCCAACCGCGTAGAGCAGGCTGAACTTGACCACCAGCAGGATGCCGACACCCGCGGCGATCAGCCACGGCTCGGCGGCGATGCGGTCCAGGTCGATGCCCATGCCCACTGCGATGAAAAACAGGCCCAGCAGCAGCCCCTTGAACGGTTCGATCTGCGCTTCCAGCTCATGCCGGAACTCCGAATCGGACAGCAGCACGCCGGCCAGGAACGCGCCGAGGCTGGGGCTGAGGCCGGCTTCCTGCATGAACCAGGCGGTGCCCAGCACCACCAGCAGGGCGGTGGCAGTGAATACTTCCGGGCTGCGGGTGCGCGCAATGATGCTGAACACCTTGCGCAGCACCGGTCGTCCGCACAGGATCACCACCGCCAGCGCACCCAGCGCCACGGCCGCATCTTCCCAGCGCAGGGTCTCGTTCTTCACTCCGCCCAGCAGGGGGATGGCCGCCAGCAGCGGGATCGCGATCAGGTCCTGGAACAGCAGGATGGCGAACCCGAGCCGGCCATGGTCGCTGTTGATCGCCTTGTGCTCGGACAGCAGCTGCAGGCCGACCGCGGTGGATGACAGCGCCAGCGCCACGCCGACCACCAGCGCGCTCTTCCACTGGAAGTGATCGAGCAGCAGCAGGCCGCCCAGCACCAGCCCGGACAACGCCACCTGCGCCGCGCCGGCGCCGAACACCGAGCGCCGCATCACCTTCAGGCGTGCCGGTGACAGCTCCAGGCCGATCACGAACAGCAGCATCACCACACCGATCTCGGCGGCACCGAGGATGCGGTCGGCGTCCTGCACGAAGCCCAGCCCGTCCGGGCCCAGCACCACGCCGGCCGCCAGGTAGCCCAGTACCGCGCCGAAGCCGAACTTCTTGAACACCGGCACGGCGATGACCGCCGCCAGCAGCAGCACCAGGGCCAGTTCCAGACCACCGCTATGCATGGGAATACCTGGTCATCGGGGGAGCCCGCTGTGCGTCCGTTCGGATGGGGGAGGGCGTGGCGAGCGCCACCACGACATTATGCGCGCCGGCCTGTGTATGCACGAGAACAACCGACCGGATGGGCGCCCAGCGCGGGGCGGCCAGGTTGACCTGCATGGCGCACGGGTCCAGACTGCCCGCCGCTGGCGGCGCGTCCGTTGGCATACGCATCCCGGAGTCCCCAACCCATGTCCAGCGACAGTAGAAGTCGACCTCGTTCGACGCCAGCGATGGCCACCGCCTGACACCGGGACGGTTTGCCTGCGTTGGCGTTGCGCGAGGTCGCATCCCCACAAGGCAAAACCGATGAACCAGAAGCAATTGCTGCGCCCGGTGGCCGATGCCGCCGCACTGGCCGCACCGCTGGCGAACTACAACACCGCCGACGCGGTGGAATTCCTCAACACGCTGGACCTGACCCGCGCCGCGGAAACGCTGGCTGCGCTGCCGTTGCCGCGTGCAGTGAAGATGCTCGAAGCGCCGGAGCTGCACCGCAGCGGTGAGCTGGTGGCCGCACTGCCACCCGCGCGGGCTGCGGCGCTGCTGGGCCTGATGGCCGACGACCGCGCCACCGACATCGTCCACGAGCTGGATGAGGAAGAGCGCGCGCGGTTGATCCCGCTGCTGGGCACCGACGCCCGCCAGGTCATCCAGAAGCTGCTCAGCTACCCGCCGAACACCGCCGGCGCACTGATGACCACCGAGTACGTGGCGGTGCCCGCCAGCTGGACCGTGGCGCAGACCCTGCAGCACATCCGCCAGGTCGAGCGCACCCGCGAGACGGTGTACGCGATCTACGTGCTGGAGCCGGCCAGCCAGCAGCTGCAGCAGGTGGTGACCATGCGCCGGCTGATCACCGGCCTGCCCGAGGAATCGATCCTGGACGTGGCCCAGGTCAATCCGCCGGTAACCGTGGATGCGCTGATGGACCAGGAAGAGGTGGCACGGCTGATCCGCCGCCACGACCTGCTGGCGATTCCGGTGGTCGACGCGCAGCAGCAGATGCTCGGCATCGTCACCGTGGACGACGTGCTCGATGCGCTGATCGAGGAATCCACCGAGGACGCGCACAAGTTCGGCGGCATGGAAGCGCTGGACAAGCCGTACATGCAGATCGGCTTCTTCGAGATGCTGCGCAAGCGCGCCGGCTGGCTGAGCGTGCTGTTCCTGGGCGAGATGCTGACGGCCAGCGCGATGCAGCACTACGAGGACGAACTGGCGCGCGCGGTGGTGCTGACCCTGTTCATCCCATTGATCATGAGTTCGGGTGGCAATTCCGGCTCGCAGGCCACCTCGCTGCTGATCCGCAGCCTGGCACTGCGCGAACTGCGCCTGCGCGACTGGTGGAAGGTGGCCCTGCGCGAAGTGCCGACCGGCATGGTGCTGGGCGCCATCCTCGGCTGCCTGGCCATCGTGCGCATCGTGATCTGGCAGCTGGGCGGCCTGCACGACTACGGCGAGCACTGGATCCTGCTGGCGATCACCATCGGCGCCGCGCTCGTCGGCATCGTCACCTTCGGTTCGCTGTCCGGCTCGATGCTGCCCTTCATCCTGAAGCGGCTCGGCTTCGACCCGGCCAGCGCCTCGGCCCCGTTCGTGGCCACCCTGGTGGATGTGACCGGCCTGGTGATCTACTTCAGCATCGCCGCGATGATCCTGCACGGCACGCTGCTGTAACAAAACGTGCACGCCGGGGTCGGATCCCTTCGCGCAGCGAAGGGCTCTGACCCCGGATATCCGCAGCAGGGGTCGGAGCCCTTTCCTGCGAAAAGGGATCCGACCCCGCCTCCGACCCCATCGCCACGGAATTTGGGTACCGTAGGCGCATGAGTACCTACCACCTGCAGTCCGTGTTCCGTCCGCAGTCGGTCGCGGTGATTGGCGGCAGCCCGCGCGAGCGTTCGGCCGGGCGCGCGGTGATGCGCAACCTGCGTGGCACCGGCTTCCCCGGCAAGGTGGCGTGGATCAATCCGCGGCATGCCGAGATCGATGGCATCCGCACGGTCAAGCGGCTGAAGGACCTGGACTGGGTGCCCGACCTGGTGGTGATCACCGCACCAGCGGCAATCGTGCCGCAGGTGGTGCGCACTGCCGCCGAACGTGGCGTGCAGGCGGCGATCATCCTCACCGCGCACCTGGGCGAAGGCCCCGGTTCGTTGTCTGCACAGGTAGAGGCGGTGGCGCGCAAGCATGGCCTGCGCATCCTCGGGCCGCATTGCCTGGGCGTGATCGCGCCGCACGCGCGGCTCAATGCCAGCATCGCCGCACATTTTCCGCAGGCGGGCGACCTCGCGCTGATCTCCGAATCCTCGGCCATTGCCGCCGCGCTGGTGGAATGGGGCGTGGCGCGCTCGGTCGGGTTCTCCGCCGTGGTCTCGCTGGGCGATACGATGGACGTCGACTTCGGCGACCTGCTCGACTACTTCGCCACCGACTACCGTACCCGCGCCATCCTGCTCTACGTCGAGCAGATCAAGGACGCGCGCAAGTTCATGTCGGCCGCGCGTGCCGCCGCCCGCGCCAAGCCGGTGGTGGTGGTGAAGTCCGGCCGCGCCGAGCGCGTGCAGCCGGGCAGCCGCGATACCCATGTGCAGGCCCTGGCCCGCGCCGATGATGTGTACGGTGCGGCCTTCAACCGCGCCGGGCTGCTGCGCGTCGGTGCGCTGGACGAGCTGTTCACCGCCGCCGAATCACTGGGGCGGCTGGGCACCTTCCCTGGCCGCCGCCTGGCCATTCTCAGCAATGGTGGCGGCGTCGGCCGCCTTGCCGTGGACCAGCTGATCGCGCTGCGTGGCACGCTGGCCACCCTGTCCGACAGCACGGTGCAGAAGCTCGATGCGGTATTGCCACAGGGCTGGTCGCGCAGCAATCCGGTCGACATCGTGGTCGACGCCGATGGTGACCGCTATGCCGCGGCCATCGAAGCGCTGCTGGCCGACAACGAGAATGACGCGGTGATGGTGGTCAACGTGCCGACCGCGTTCACCTCATCGGCGGACGCCGCGCAGGCACTCACCCGCACGCTTGGCCTGCGCCCACGCCACCACCGCGACAAGCCGGTGTTCGCGGTGTGGCTGGGCAACGACGACCAGGCCACCGCCACGCTCAACGCGGCGCGGGTGCCGACCTATCCGACCGAGGCCGAAGCCGTACGTGGCTTCCAGCATCTGGTGCGCTACCGCGAAGCGCAGAACGCGTTGATGGAAACGCCGCCCAGCCTGCCGCAGGACTTCAGCGTCGACACGACCGCCGCGCGCGCACTGGTCGATGCCGCGCTGGCCAACGGCCAGCAGTGGCTGGACCCGCTGGCTACGCATGAACTGCTCAAGGCCTACGGCATTCCCTCCGCGCCGGTGATGCATGCGCGTGATGCGCACGAGGCGATGGACCTGGCGCAGCCGCTGCTGGAACGCGGTGCCACGGTCGCGCTGAAGATTCTCTCGCCGGATATTCCGCACAAGTCGGAAGTGGATGGTGTGCGCCTGAACCTGTCCACGCTGCCGGCGGTGCAGAGCGCGGCCAACGCGATCCTGTCGCGCGCACGCCAGCTGCGGCCGGATGCGCGTGTCGATGGCCTGCTGGTGCAGCCGACCATCGTGCGTCCGAAGGCGCGCGAGTTGATTGTCGGCATCGCCGATGACGCGACGTTCGGCCCGGTGATCGTGGTCGGTCGCGGCGGCACTGCCGTCGAAGTGATCAACGACAAGGCACTGGCGCTGCCGCCGCTGGACCTGCGCCTGGCCCACGAGCTGATTGGCCAGACCCGCGCCTCGCGCATCCTCAAGGCCTACGGTGACGTGCCGGCGGCTGACGAGCGCGCACTGGCGCTGGCGCTGGTGAAGCTTGCACAACTGGCCGCCGACATTCCCGAAGTGCGTACGCTGGACATCAACCCGTTGCTGGTCGACGGCAAGGGCATCCTCGCCCTCGACGCCCGCGTGGCGGTGGCGCCGTCGCGCATCCTGCACAAGGGCCGCGGCCATCCACGTTTCTCGGTGTTCCCGTACCCGAAGGAGTGGGAGCGCACCATCGAACTGTCCGATGGCGGCCGCGCCTTCGTGCGCCCGGTGCGGCCGGAGGACGACGCGCTGTTCCGTGCGTTCTTCGCCCGCGTCAGCGACGAGGACCTGCGCCTGCGCTTCTTCCAGTCGGTGAAGCACTTCAGCCACGAGTTCATCGCGCGCCTGACCCAGCTCGACTACGCGCGCTCGATTGCGCTGGTGGCGATCGAACCGCGCAGCGGCGAGATGCTGGGCGCGGTGCGCCTGCATGCCGATGCGGATTACCACCGTGGCGAGTACGGCATCCTGATCCGCTCGGACCTGAAGGGCCACGGCATCGGCTGGCGGCTGATGGCGATCATGATCGAGTACGCCAAGTGGCTGGGCCTGGACGTGGTCGAAGGCCAGGTGCTGCGCGAGAACAGCACCATGCTGGCGATGTGCCAGAGCTTGGGCTTCAAGACGAAGCTGGACCCGGACGACCCGACGGTGATGATGGTGACCCTGCCGGTGCAGCAGGTCGAGGTACCCGACGTCCCGCCGGTGGCCTGATTCCTGTAGAGCCGAGCCCACGCTCGGCTGCCTTGCATCACACGGGCACGCCTGAGCCGGGCATGGGCTTGGCTCTACAGCTTCAACGCATCGGCTCCACCACCACCGCCGTGCCATAGCACAGCACTTCGGTCAGCCCGGTCATCACATCGGTGGCGTCGTAGCGCATGCCGATGATCGCGTTGGCACCCAGCTGCCGCGCATGCTTGACCATGTCGCGGTAGGTTTCCTCGCGGGCCTGTTCGCACAGTTCGGTATAGATGGTGATGTTGCCACCGAAGAGCGTCTGGATACCGCCGAGGAAGTTGCCGACGATCGAGCGCGAGCGCACGGTGATGCCGCGCACCACACCGAGGTTGCGCACGACGCGGTGCCCAGGCAGCTCGAAGGCGGTGGTGACCAGCGCATCATCGAAGCGGAGCGCGGGTGGGGTGGGGGTGCCGCTGTTGTAGGGGTCTGCCATGGTCGCGTCCGTATCGCCGCCTTCTGTAGAGTCGAGCCATGCTCGACGGGCTGTGCAGTAGTCGAGCATGGCGCGACTCTACAACGCAACCGCCTGTTGCGGCATGGTTCCGTCACCGTGCTGGCGCGACAATACCCCCATGACCGACCGTATTCCCCTGCTGCTGCTGCCCGGCCTGCTCAACGATGCCGAGCTGTGGCGCGCGCAGCTGGCCGACCTGGCCGACATCGCCGACTGCACAGTAGGCGACCAGACCCGTGGCGAGACCCTGCAGGCGGTGGCCGAGGACGTGCTCGCACAGGCACCGGAGCGCTTTGCGCTGGCCGGTTTCTCATTGGGCGGCTTCGTCGCCCAGCAGATCCTGCGCATTGCGCCGGAGCGCGTGCTGCAGCTGGCGCTGATCGATACCTCGATCCACGCCGATTCACCGGAACGTGCCGAGCAGCGCCGCAGCCAACGCGCCAGCGTGCGCCTGCCGGGGAAGTTCCACGGCTTCGGCGATGTGCTGATGCGCAGCTACATCGATGCGTCGCGGCTGGATGACTACGTGCTGGTGCAGCGCGTGCGCGACATGACCGCCCGCCTGGGCGCGGACGTGTTCCTGCGCCAGAGCGCGCTGGAACGCCGCGATGGCCATGATGTGCTGGCCGGTTACCGCGATCCGCTGCTGATCGTGTGCGGCGCGAACGATCGCATCACGCCGCTGGCGGTGAGCGAGGAAATGCACGCGATGGTGCCGCACTCGCAGCTGGTGGTGGTGCCTGACTGCGGGCACCTGGCACCGATGGAGAAACCGGACGAGGTCAGTGCGGCGATGCGTGGGTGGTTGCTGCAGGCGCGACACTGACCGGCTCGATGGGGGCGTCGTTCCAGCCCATCCGGTTGTAGAGGTGGTAGCGCAGAACGCCGATACGCTCATGCAACATCACTTCGACCAGCAATAGATTGAATGTGGAGGGCAGCCACCCCGGGGTGGCACGGAGGCGGTCGCTGGGCAGGCCCTCGGCCACGACGCCGAAGTGTCGGAAGTAGATCAGGCTCCGCGTGAGATGCAGGCCCGAGGTCACCAGCACCACCCGCGGGCTGTTGCGCCCGATGATCGCACTGCTGTTTCGGGCGTTCTGCCAGGTGTTCCTGCTGGCACGCTCGCGGACAATCCTCTCGGTGGGCACGCCCAGCGCAATCAGTTCGCGTGCGTAGACATCGGCCTCAGCGACATCGCCCTTGGCAGTGACGCCTCCGCTGGCAAGCACCGTACAGACCTCCCGCGTGCGATCGCATTCGTGGTAACGCTGTGCTGCCCTCATCAGGCGGCTGTAACCGGCCAGCCCGGGCCTGGAGCCCTGGGCATCGTGGTCGATGCCGGCACCCAGCACTACGATCACAGTACGTGGATGGTGCGCATGTTCAGTGACAGAAGGGGTGCCCTGCGCGCGATCCAGCAACCATTGCGTGACCGGGGCGCTGGCACTGGCTGCCATGGCCAGCGGAAGCGTCGCCAGAAACGCAGCACTGTGCAGACGGCGTTTCCAGACCAGCACGCTGCATGAAAGCAGCAGGAGAAGTGTCAGTGTCAGCATGGTGGTCCATGAGGAAAGTTTGAAAGAATTCCGATGGCGTAGCGCATTCGTTGCCTACATGCTGGATGCCATGGATCTGAAGCGACTGTCACTCCCGGCCCGATGTGCTGCCATCGTAGGCGGAATCATGCTCGCGGTGGCTGCAGGGCATCTGCTGGGTGGCTGCTTTCCGCAGTTCTTCGTACAGATCCATCAGCGGATGCAATAGCTCGCGGGTCCTGCATGCTGACGCCTGAGGTCTCCAGTCAGGCGTAACAGGACGCTGGAATACATCCGTTCAGGTGTTAAATGCGACAGATGGAGGAAGGCGATGCAAAGCTTGAAGTCCCGGTTTGGGCTGAACGCAGGTCCACACGCCATGGACCGGCCTGAGCTTGGGGAACGCTCGATGCTAGGTCTCATTGCGGCAACGTCGCCCCACCAGCTGCCTTCATTCACCGCAGCGTTGGACGCGGCGATATCGCAGTGGATGAGCAAGGCGAAGGACGAATGCTTCGGTGGCTTGGAGCAGGAGCTGGCGCGTCTGCATGCCTTGAAGAGCGTGACCTCGGCGTTGGGCAGCGCCGAGGTAACGCTGGCCTGCGACGCATTGAGTGACTGTCTCCGCTCGGGTACAGAAGCGTACGCTGTGCGGCGGCGGGCATGCGCGTTGGCACTGTCCGCGCAGCGTCTTCTGCATCGTGCGACGACGTATTTCCGGATGGAAGGAGGCTGACGTGCACCAGCCCCGTGTGTGCTCGCAGGCTTCCGCACCGGCAGCATTGCTGCAGGCAGCCCGTGCGCTGGAGATGCACCGCCTGGCCTGGCTTCTGTCGTGCCTTCAGGAGCCACGCGCCAGCGGGTTCCGGGTCCTGCTGCAGGTACTGGTGGTGCTGTGGTGCTGGCAGTGGGTGGATGGCCCGCAGCCGGTTCTGGCCAATGAGGCGGCCCGCGTGCTGCCGGTGGCCGTTGCACTGCTCGCGGTATCCGGGACATGGGCACTTGTTGCAAGGCTCTGCATGGAGCGCTGCCACCGCTGGTGCGATGGGGTAGGCCTTCTGCTCAGCCTGGCAATGGTTGCGATCCAGGTGGACGCGGCGTTCATCCTGCTGATGACGCTCAATGCAGCCCTGCCTTTCCTCGTGATCTCCGCGACCGCGGTGTATGGCCGCAGGGCAATTGCTCCCGCGATTGCATCGACTGCGCTGGCATTGCTGTGGGCCGCGCCTGAAGGCTACTGGGTCTCTCGGCCCGCCTACCTCGCCTACGCGCTGGCATTGACGATCCTGTTGCCGCTGGTAGCGGCGTTGCTGGTAGCCGCGATGCGTGACATAGCGCTGCGTGCCATTGCTTCGCGTGAGGCGCAGGGCCGATTCGTCAGTACGATGAGCCACGAGCTGCGGACGCCGCTGAACGCCATCATCAGTGGGATCCAGCTGCTGGAAGTGGGGACGGCAAGTACGGCCCAACGGCATGCACTGGCGACGGTCGCAACGCAGGCGCAGGCGCTCAGGCACCGCATCGATGATGTACTGGACGCAGCCAGCATCGATGGTGGCCGGCTGCAGTTGCGGCTTCATCCTTGTTCGCTGCGGTCGATCATTGAAAGCGTGCAGGCGACCTGCATGCCGGCTGCCGCCGACAAGGGCGTACTTCTGCAGCTGGATGGGAGTGAGCCCGATGTCTGGATGCTGGCAGACGGCGGCCGTATCGAACAGGTGGTGACCAATCTTGTCTGCAATGCCATCAAGTTCACCCCGATGGCGGGCGAGGTGTCGGTATCCATCGTTGCGGTCCGATCGGGTGACGACTGGCAGGTTCAGATCGAGGTCTGCGATTCCGGCACGGGGATCGAAGCCGCGGACCTGGAGATGATCTTCTCGCCGTTCGTACAGCTCAGCCAAGGTGAGGCACGCTGCGAGCAGGGTGTCGGGCTGGGGCTGTACATCGTGCGGCTGATTTCCGATGCCATGGGTGGGACGATCAGCGTGAGCCGCAATGAAGCAGGCGGTGCCTCATTCGCGTGGCGCTTCACGGTGGCCTCAACCACGGAGGTGGACCCTCTTCCTTCCCTTGAAGAACTTCTTCAGTCACACGCAGCGTCGGTGCGACCGCTGCACTGCCTGCTGTTCGAGGACGTGGAAACCAACCGTGACGTGGTAGAGCGCCTGCTGCAGAGCGCCGGTCATCGCCTCAGCTCCCGCCACGATGGTCACGACGCGCGCGCAGTAATCGCGGCAGTCGAGCCTGATGTGGTGCTGCTGGATCTGCACATGCCCGGCTGCAGCGGATGGGAGGTGCTGGAGTCGCTAGCCAGGGACCCCGGCGCGCCACCGGTTCTTGTAATGAGCGCGGATACGCGGGTACAGGTGATTGAAAGAGCCCGCGCGCTGGGAGCTGCCGGTTTTCTATGCAAGCCACTGGACATCCACGACGTGCTGGATATGTTGCGCGGTGTTGCCGAGCGCTGACCGTCCGGCAGGTGCCGACCTTGGTCGGCACGGTGTTTCATCGATCGATCAGACGTCTGCGCCGACCAAGGTCGGCGTCTACCAGAGCAGTCGCGCGCCGTCGTTGGAATCAATCCCAGGCCGGGGCGATGCCTTCCGGGTTGGCCAGGCGATGGCCGCGGTCGAGCTTGGCGATCTGTGCCATGTCTTCGTCGGTCAGGCGGATCGCTGCCGCTTCCAGGTTGCTCGCCAGGTTCTCGCGCTTGGTCGAGGACGGAATGACCGAGAAACCCTGCTGCAGCGCCCAGGCCAGCGCGACCTGCGCCGGCGTGGCCTGGTGGCGTCCGGCAATGGCCTGGATCACCGGGTCCTTGATCACCTCGCCGTAGGCCAGGCTCATGTAGGCGGTGATGTGGATGCCGTTGTCCTGCAGGAACTTCACCAGCAGGCGATTCTGCAGGTAGGGGTGGATTTCGATCTGGTTGGTGGCAATGGCACCGGCGCCGAGGATGCCGATCGCCTTGCGGGTCTGCGCGATGGTGAAGTTGGAGATGCCGATCTCGCGGGTCAGGCCCTGCGCCTTGGCTTCAGCCAGTGCGGCCAGGTACTCCTCCATCGGCACGTCGACCTTGTCGTTCGGCGATGGCCAGTGGATCAGCGCCAGGTCGACGTACTCGGTTCGCAGCTTTTCCAGGCTGGTGCGCAGGCTGGCCAGCAGCGCATCGCGCTTGAACGCGGTGATCCAGACCTTGGTGGTCAGGTAGATGTCGTCGCGCGGCACGCCGGAATCGGCGATGGCCTGGCCGACCTCGGCTTCGTTGCCGTAGATCTGCGCGGTATCGATGGCGCGGTAGCCGACCACCAGCGCGTTGCGCACGGAGTCGATCACGGTCTGGTCTTTCAGGCGGAAGGTGCCGAGACCGAAGGCGGGGACAGTCATGGGGGCTCCAGCAGAGGGGGAGGGAGGCGGGAATGTCCACGAAAGGGTAGGCCAGCGGCCGTGTGCATGCCGGCAACGGTGCATTGCATCGACGTGTACGACGGCAGGTAGTGGTGGGTGCGGACCGTTGGTCCGCACTGTTCATGCCGCCACCCATGCAGCGTTGGACGCTGCCGGCCAGCGGCCGGCACTCCCCCTGTCTGCGCTCGACGGTAGTGCCGGCCGCTGGCCGGCAACCGGATCAATCAAGCCGCGCGTGCCAGCCCGCCCTTCGCCGCCGCCGTGGTCGACAGGTCGAACACATCCACCGCATCGATCAGGCGGTTGGCCTGCTGCTCCAGGCTGCGCGCGGCGGCGCTGGCTTCTTCCACCAGCGCGGCGTTCTGCTGGGTCGTGCCGTCCATCTGGATCACGGTCTGGCTGACCTGTTCGATGCCCGCGCTCTGCTCCTGCGAGGCCGCGGAGATCTCGGCCATGATGTCGGTCACGCGCTGCACCGATGCAACGATCTCGGCCATGGTGTCGCCTGCCTCGCGCACGCGCTGTGCGCCATGGCCAACCTGTTCCACCGAGGCTTCGATCAGTGACTTGATCTCCTTCGCGGCTGCCGCCGAGCGCTGCGCCAGCGTACGCACTTCGCTGGCGACCACCGCGAAGCCGCGGCCCTGTTCGCCGGCGCGTGCCGCTTCCACCGCAGCATTCAGCGCCAGGATGTTGGTCTGGAACGCGATGCCATCGATGACGCTGATGATCTCGGCGATCTGCCGCGACGAGGTCTCGATCGCGCCCATCGTCGCCACCACCTGGCCGACCACGCTGCCACCGTGCGAGGCGACCGTATGGGCGCCGATCGCCAGCTGGTTGGCCTGGCGCGCATGTTCGGCGTTCTGGCGCACGGTGGAGGTCAGCTCCTCCATCGATGCCGCCGTCTCCTCCAGGTTGGCCGCCTGCTGCTCGGTGCGGCGCGACAGGTCATTGTTGCCGGCGGCGATCTCCGCGGCGGCGGTGTGGATGTTGCCGGAGGCGTGCTTGATGTCGGTGACGATGGTCGCCAGCTGCGTGGCGGTGGTGTTGGCATCGCCGGCGATACGCGCGAACACCCCCTGGAAATCACCGTGCATGCGTGCACCGAGGCGGCCATCGGCGATCGCGCGCAGCATGCTGGAGACCTCGCCCAGGTTCAGCTCCGTCGTCTGCATCAGGCGGTTCAGGCCTTCGACCATTGCACGGAAATCATGCTCGAAGCGGGCACTGTCGCCGCGCTGGCTGAAGTCTCCTGCGCCGGCAGCTTCGGCCAGGCGGCGGATCTCGCCATTGATCAGGCCGAGGTTGTGCTTGGCCATGTCCAGCGCTTCGGTGATCACCGCCTTCTCGCCGGGCAGGCGTTCCATGTCCTGGCTGAGGTCGCCGACCGCGTAGCGGCCCATGATCGAGATCGCGCGCATCTTCACCCGGATGTGCGCATCGACCAGTGCGTTGCAGTCGGCCACCATGGTGCCGAACGCGCCGGGGAAGGCAGCGGCGTCCATGCGATGGCTGATGGTGCCGGCTTCGTGCGCCTGCGCCATCGCGGCCTGTGCATCCAGCACGCTGCGCAGCGTGGATTGCACCGCCTGCATGGCCTGCGCGAGGCGACCGATCTCGTCGCGGCTGCGCACCTGTACTGCGTGCTGCAGGTCACCGGCGGCCACCGCGCGCGCCGCTGCTTCCACTGCCAGCACCGGCTGCACCACCGCACGCCGCAGCCACCAGGCCAGACCGATCAGCAGCAGCACGGCGGCCAGCACGGTCAGCGCCGCGCACAGCAGCAGGGTCTGCCGGGCCTGCTGCGAACGGGACGCCACCGCCGCTTCAGCCACCTGCGCGGCGTGCGTGCTCAGCGCATCCAGAGCCATCGCCACCGGGCGATCCTTGCCGCGCACCAGGTTGTCGCCGGCCGCGGGATCGTAGCCGGCTGCGGCAAATGCCTGCAGCGCCGCGTGATAGTCCTGCTGCAGCTGCGCGTGCAGGCCAACGAACGCCTGCGCCAGCTCACGCGTGCGCGGGTCCGGGCTGGTGGCCAGACCCTTGGCCAGCTGCCCGACCAGGCGGCCTTCGCTGTCGAAGCCATCCAGGTGGCGTTGGCGCAGCGCATCGTCGTGCCCGCGCAGCAGCACGTTCTTCCATTCCTGCACCTGGCCACGGAACTCACGCTGCAGGCGTTCGGCATCGCGGCTGTGCGCGACTTCGGGCGGGACCTCGGTGGACAACTTCAACCAGGCGGAGGCCAGGCCTGCCAGCGCGCACAGCAGGACCACGGCCAAGCCAACAGAGACCGCGCCGAGCAGCTTGGACTGCAGGCGCGGAGCACGGACAGACGCATTCATCGGGAAGCACTCTCGGGAAGGGGCAATGCGGTATCGACCCGCTACGCTTCCGCTGAAGTGCGACGAACATCACATTAGCGTTTCGTTTAGTGATGTGAAGGAAGTGTTTCATAGGACAAATGTGTCCATATGGAACAAATGCGGACCCTGGACAGGGGATATAAATGTAACTAATGTAGTTACATGAAATCCGCGAACCCGCTCTCTGACGCCCTGCATGTGATGGCGCATCTGGTCGGCCAGGATGGCCCGCGCACCTCCGGGCAGCTGGCGTCCTGCCTGCCGACCCATCCGGTGGTGATCCGCCGTCTGCTGGCGCAGCTGCACAAGGCCGGCCTGGTACGCAGCACCCGCGGTCATGGCGGTGGCAGCCAGCTGGCCCGCGACGCTGCAACGATCACCCTGCATGACATCTATCTGGCCGTGGGCGCACCGCCGCTGGTGCAGGTCGGCGCCCGCGACGCCGGCGGCGGCTGCCCGATCCAGCAGCTGGTCAACAGCGCGCTGCTGGAGGGGGCACGCGAGGCACAGCGGTTGCTGGAGGCGCGCCTGCGGGCGACCACGCTGGACCAGCTCGGCGCCGACTTCGCACGCCATCTCGCCCATCACCGTTCCCTGGAAGGTCACCATGAATCCTGATGTGCTCATCGTCGGCGGCAGCTACGCCGGCATTGCCGCCGGCCTGATCCTGGCCCGTGCCCGGCGGCCGGTCACCGTCATCGATGCCGGTTCACCACGCAACCGCTTCGCCAGCCATTCGCACGGGGTGCCAGGGCTGGATGGCATCAGTGGTGCCGAGCTGCTGAAGACCGCGCGCCAGCAGCTGCTGGACTACCCCACGGTGCGCTGGGTGCATGCCGAGGCCGTGCAGGCCAACACCAGCGCAGAGGGCGTGGAAGTACGTACCGCCGATGGCCAGGTGCTGGCCGCGCGCAAGCTGCTGCTGGCCAGCGGTATCGCCGACCAGCTGCCGGAACTGCCCGGGCTGGCCGAGCGCTGGGGCAGCACCGTGCTGCACTGCCCCTACTGCCATGGTTACGAAGTGGGTGGCGGCGCCATCGGCCTGCTTGGCGGCCATCCGATGTCCGCCGGCAAGGCGCCGCTGTTTGCCGACTGGGGCAATGTCACCTTCTTCAGCATGGGACGGGACATCACTGATGAGGAACGCGCTGCCATGCAGCAGCGCGGCGTGCAGATCGAGACCTCGCCGGTGCTGGGCGTGCAGGGCGACCAGCCGACCTGGCTGGAGGTGGAGCTGGCCGACGGCCGCCGCATCGCCCAGCGTGCGCTGTTCGTACCGGCCACCCAGGCGATGGCCACGCCATTGGTGCAGCAGCTTGGCTGCGCCTTGGTCGAGAGCCCGCTGGGGGTGCTGATCGAGGTCGACATGATGAAGCAGACCTCGGTGCCCAACGTGTACGCCGCAGGCGATGCGACGACGGTCGGCAACATCACCCTGGCCATGGCCGAAGGCGTGCGCGCGGGCATCGGCGTGCATCATGCGCTGGTGGCCGAAGACAGCGTGCCGCGCTGAATGTGCCGGGGTCAGATCCCTTTCGCAGAAAGCGATCTGACCCCCGACGCGACGTGCTGCTCTGGTAGAGGCCGGCCTTGGCCGGCACCGCTCCGTTACCCCTTCACGCACAGCACCTGGCGCAGGGTGTGCACCACCTCGACCAGGTCCAGCTGCGCTGCCATCACATCGTCGATCGACTTGTACGCGGCCGGTGACTCGTCCAGCACGCCGCTGTCCTTGCGGCATTCCACGTGCGCGGTGGCCTCGCGGTGCTGGGCCAGCGTGATCTGCTGGCGCGCCGTGCCACGGCTCATCACCCGGCCGGCACCGTGGCTGCAGCTGTGGAAGCTGTCGGCGTTGCCCTTGCCGCGCACGATGTAGCTGCGCGTGCCCATGCTGCCGGGAATGATGCCCAGCTCGCCTTCGCGCGCACTCACCGCCCCCTTCCGGGTCACCAGCAGTTCCTGGCCGTGGTGCGTCTCCTTCTGCACGTAGTTGTGGTGGCAGTTCACCGCCATCGCTGCCAGCTGGAACTTCGGCAAGCGGTGGCGCATCTCGGCCAGCACGCGCGACATCATCGCCTCGCGGTTCTGCCGGGCGTAGTCCTGCGCCCACGACACGGCTTCGACGTATTCATCGAACAGCGGCTCGCCTTCCATGAAGAACGCCAGGTCCTTGTCCGGCAGGTGGAAGCCGAGCACGCGCCGGGCCAGTTCCTCGCGCGCCTTCTCGATGAAGTAGGTGCCGATCAGGTTGCCGGTGCCGCGCGATCCGCTGTGCAGCATCACCCACACCGTGTCCGTCTCGTCCAGGCACAGTTCGATGAAGTGATTGCCGCCGCCCAGCGTACCCAGCTGGCGGTCCAGCTTGTCGGTGCGGATGCGGCGGTGCTTGTCCTTGATCTTCTCCAGGCCGGCGGCCAGCCCGGACTGCACCAGCCGGGTGTGGATGCTGTCGGGCATGCGGTGATGCTCGCCGCCGCGCCCGTTGCCCACCGGAATGCTGCGCTCGATGCTGTTGCGCAGCTGCCGCAGGTCATCGGGCAGGTCGTTGGCGCGCAGCGTGGTGCGTACCGCCGCCATGCCGCAGCCGATGTCGACGCCGACCGCGGCCGGGATGATCGCACCGCGGGTCGGGATCACCGAGCCGACGGTCGCGCCCTTGCCCAAGTGGACGTCCGGCATCACGGCCACCCACGGCCCGACGAACGGGATCGCGGCGATGTTGCGCAGCTGCTCATGCGCCTGCGCTTCCAGCGGCACACCGTTGACCCAGCCCTTGATCGGCGTGGTGCCCTCGGCATGCAGCCATTGATAGTTCTGTTGAGTGTCCATGTCTTCCTGAATGTCCTTGATGGGCCGGCGGCGCGTCCCTGCGCCACCGCTACCCCCTACCTGATCGTCACCAGCTGCTTCAGCACGCCATCCAGGCCGCCGAACACGGTGAGCGTGTCGATCTTCTCGGTGACCTTCTCCAGTGCCTCCAGCTCCTTCAAGCGCATCAGCACCGGGTTGTCCTCGATCAGCTTTGCGGTGTTGAGCTGCGAACGCGTGGCGTTGGCCTCCTCGCGGCGACGGATCACGCTGGCCTGGGCCTGCTTTTCGGCCAGCACCACGCCGTTGAGGATCTCCTTCATCTCGCCCGGCAGGATCACGTCCTTGATGCCGACGCCGAGCAACCGCACGCCGTGGCCTTCGATCGCCGCCTGCACATGCGCAGCGATCTCGCCGTCCAGTGCCGCCTTGTCACCCAGCAGCTCGTCCAGGCTGCGCGCGGCAATTGCCTGGCGCAGGCCGAACTGCAGCTGCCGGTAGACGAACTCATCGGCATTGCTGAGCGTGCGGTGCGCACGCACCGGGTCGACCACCTGCACGGTCGCGGCCAGGTTCACCCGCAGGGTCACCTTGTCGCGGCTGAGCAGTTCCTGGCCGGACACGTCCAGTGAACGTGCGCGCAGTTCCACACGCTCCACCGACACGTTGCCGTTGAAGTTCCAGAACGCGTGCAGGCCGGCGTCCAGCGTCTGCCGCAGCGTGCCATCGATGAACAGCAGGCCGACCGACTCGCTTGGCACCGTGCTGATCACCGCCACACGCGGCAGCACGCCCAATTGACCCAGCCGCTGCTGCACGTCGGCCGGAATGCGCGGCTCGTCACCCAACGCCATTACCTGCACCTGGGTATCGACCGAACCGCGCCAGTACAGACGGCGGCTGCCCGGCGGCAGCACTTCATCGATGCGGCCGTTGCGCAGCAACAGGCCGACCTCGCTGGCGCCGACGTTGGCCAGCACGAAGTGCGTGTCCAGCTGTGCGCCCAGCGCTTCGATCAGGCTGTCCTGGTCGCTGCCGGTGTAGGCCGCGCCCTTCGATGCAGTGTGGATGTCCACGTGCGGCCGGCCGCCGAACGGCGACAGGCGGTGCACGCCCGGCAGCAGGATCTGCTGGAAACGACGGTTGCGATACACCAGGCCGCGCTCGCCGTCGCCGATCACGACCTTGATGGTCCAGAACATGGGAGTCTCTCCTTGTATGGCTCTGGTGGTTCGACCCGTTGCGGATGAATCGCCATGACCCGGGTCGATCAGGTCGTGGCGCGGCCGCCTGCACACCACGTGCAGGCAGCGGAAGAGGGCGGCCATCGGCGGACGGTCCGCGCGCGGAGCCTTCGGTGCGCCGGCAGTGCTGCCATCGCCGTTCCCGGCAGGCAGCACCGGGGCGGAACGTGGCTGGCAGTGGCGGCGGGCCGGGGCCCGGCGTGCGGTCCGTTGCCTTCCACGTTCCTGCCCGAAGGCGATGGCGGTGGACGGCGACGATGGCCGCTGGGGCTCGCGCCCCGGGTGTTGCTTCAAGTCATGACGTGACAGGTCATGTGGTTTGGAGTGGGAGTCGAACCCACGACAGACGGAATCAGGATCCGTTGCTCTACCCTACTGAGCTATCCAGTTGGGGACCGCGCGGAATCGAACCGCGTACCGGCGAACCGGCGCCTGCCTCCAGCAGGCGATCCAGGCGATGGCATGTCCGCGACCTCCGGCATACGCCACGGCAACGCCGCGCGCACCAGCCCGTGATGGAAACGGGACCGTTGGAGAATCGAGGGTGCAGGCCACCGACATTATCGACGAGCGATAATGTTTTGATGCGATGCAGATAATGTCCAGGCGCAGCCGATCGCGCGAAGTAAATCCTTCGGCGGGGCGGGAGAAACCTGGGTCAGTGAGCGGCGGGTTGCCGCGCGGGGTGCAGTTCTGGCATCGCGGGTCCTTGTGCCGACGCAAACGAAAACGCCCCCGGGACTTGCGTTCCGAGGGCGTCGTCAGGCCTCGGAGATCGGGGTGGCCGATCTCCGCAGGGCGGGTATCAGGCCGTTGTCAGCTGGTCTTCCTTGCCGAACGCGCGCGCCAGCCCGTCCATGCGCAGGCATGGCAGCAGTTTGGCAATGGCGACGGAATGCGCGTTCAAGGGAAGTTTCCAGTGGTTGTTGAAACGAGGTGCGCACGATAAACCACGATTTAGTCGTGCGCAACCATTTTGTTCAATTATTTTCTGCGGTATGTGTGCAATGCCGGCCAGCGGCCGGCACTACCGGGCCTCACGCTTCGGCGCTGGCGGCATCCAGCTGCGCGACATCGTGCACGCTCAGCGACACGTTGGCCGCCGCCAGCAGATCGTGCAGTTGTTCGACGCTGGTGGCGCTGACGATCGGCGCGGTGATCGACGGCCGCGCGATCTGCCATGCCAGTGCGATCTGTGCGGCGCTGGCGTTGTGCTTGCTGGCCACGTCATCCAGCGCCTGCAGGATGCGCAGGCCGCGCGGGTTCAGATAGCGCTTCACCACCGTTTCGCCACGTGCCGGGCTCTTGGCCGCATCGGCCGGTGTGCGGTACTTGCCGCTGAGGAAGCCACTGGCCAGGGCGTAGTAGCCGATCACGCCGATCTGTTCGCGCTGCACCAGCGGTTCCAGCTCCTTCTCGTAGCCGGCACGGTCGTACAGGTTGTACTCCGGCTGCAGGGTTTCGTAACGCGGCAGCTTGTAGTCGGTGGACACCTTCAGCGCATCGGCCAGGCGCGTGGCGCTGTAGTTGGAGGCACCGATGGCGCGCACCTTGCCGGCTTCGATCAGGCGGCCGAACGCGGCCAGGGTCGCTTCCAGTGGCGTCGACTCATCATCCTCGTGGGCCTGGTACAGATCGATCACGTCGGTCTGCAGGCGGCGCAGCGAATCCTCGACCGCCGCATTGATGTTGTCCGGGGTCAGGCCGGGGCGTTCGGCCCATTTGGCCACCTTGGTCGCCAGCACCACCTTGTCGCGCTTTCCGCTGCGCGCGAACCATTTGCCGATCAGCGTTTCCGATTCGCCGCCGGTGTTGCCCGGCACCCAGGCCGAATACACATCGGCGGTGTCGACCAGGTTGAAGCCGGCGTCGACGAAGGCATCGAGCAGGGCGAAGCTGGCCTTCTCATCGGCGCTCCAGCCGAACACGTTGCCACCGAAGGCGAGCGGACGTACATGCAGGCCGGAACGGCCCAGTTCGCGGGTTGCCGTCATGGGCACGGACTCCTTGGGGGAAGTGCTCCAGAATAAAACGCGTAGTGTGACCGTGCTGCGGCGGCGACCACAAAACAGTGTTCCGCGATACGCACGCGGCTAACGTTTTGTGAACACCTGGGGCGCCGCGGCTGCTAGTCTCGCCGCATCTTCCGCTGGAGTCGCTCCGATGATGCCTGCTTCGTCCCTGCGTGGTTGCCGCCTGCTGCTTGCTTCGGCCCTGCTTGCCGCTGTTCCCGCGTTTGCCGCACCGGCCACGGTCGCGCCGGCGAAGATCCAGGTGTCGCCGGCCATCGACGCGGCGGTGAAGGCGCCCACCCGCGATGCCAACAACGTCAAGCGCGACGGTTTCCGCCACCCGGCGCAGACGCTGTCGTTCTTCAAGGTGACGCCGGAAAAGACCGTCATCGAGATCACCCCCGGCAACGGCTGGTACTCGGAGATCCTGGCGCCGCTGCTGCACGACAAGGGCCACTACGTTGCTGCGGTGGTCGATCCGATGGCGGTGCCCGAAGGCCGCGGCCGTGACTACCAGCAGCGCAGCCGCGACAGCCTGGAAAAGAAGTACGCCGCTGCACCGGCACAGTTCGGCAAGACTGCCGTGGTGGCCTACGATCCGGCCAAGCCGGTGTTCGGCCCGGCCGGTTCAGCCGATGTGGTGCTGACCTTCCGCAACGTGCACAACTGGCGCAAGGCCGGCCAGGCGCAGGGCATGTTCCAGGGCTTCTTCAACGTGCTCAAGCCGGGCGGCGTGCTGGGCGTGGTCGAGCACCGCGCCAAGGCCGACGTGGCCGACGACGATGACACCGGCTATGTCGGCCAGCAGCAGGTGATCGCGATGGCCGAGGCCGCCGGCTTCAGGTTGGACGCGCGCAGCGAGGTCAACGCCAACCCGCGCGACACCAAGGACCACCCGAACGGCGTGTGGACGCTGCCGCCGACCAACCAGCACGACAAGGCCGATGATGCGAAGTACCAGACGATCGGCGAAAGCGACCGCATGACCCTGCGCTTCATCAAGCCGTAAGAGGGGTGCCGGGCTGGCGCATGCTGACTCTGTAGAGCCGAGCCCATGCTCGGCTGCTGTTGCGTTCCGCCGTGCTGTGCGCGATGAGCCGAGCATGGGCTCGGCTCTACAGCCGAGTGGCACGTGGCGCGGCATGGGACAATGCGCCACCCGCCGACTGCCGTGCCCGCAATGCTGATCGCCTTCAACAAGCCCTTCAACGTGCTCTGCCAGTTCACCGACCGCAGCGTACCGCCGCGGCCGACGCTGGCCGGGTTCGGCCTGCCGCCGCGCGTGTATGCCGCCGGTCGCCTGGACCATGACAGCGAAGGCCTGCTGCTGCTGACGGATAACGGCACGCTGGCGCACACGTTGACCGACCCGAAGCACAAGGCCGACAAGACCTACTGGGTGCAGGTGGAAGGCACGCCCAGCGATGAGCAGCTGCAACGGTTGCGCGATGGGGTGGAGCTGAATGACGGGCCGACCTTGCCGGCGAAGATCGAGCGCCTCGATCCGGCGCCGTCGCTGTGGACACGCGATCCGCCGGTGCGCTTCCGCAAGACCGTGCCCGATGCCTGGCTGGCGATCACGATCCGCGAGGGCCGCAACCGCCAGGTGCGGCGGATGACCGCGGCAGTGAACCTGCCAACGCTGCGGCTGGTGCGGGTGGCGATGGGGCCCTACCGGCTGGACGACCTGCAGCCGGGGCAGTGGCGGCAGATCGGTTGAAACAGAAAGGGCCGGATACCTCGCGGCATCCGGCCCTCGTAGCTGGTAGGGTCAGAGCCCTTCCTGCGGAAGGGGTCTGACCCGGGCAGCTTCACGCGTCGCTGCCGATATCGCTGTGCTCGTCCACCACGGTGTCGTTGCGGCGGTCGCGTGCGTGGATGCGCTGCGCCTGCCCATTCACCACGTGGCCATTGGCAGCCTTCTTCTTCTGCTGCTTGCGGTACAGCGCATAGCCCAGCAGGCCGACGCCGACGGCAGCCGCGGCAATGGTCACGGCCGGGTTGCGGCGGGCGAACTTGGTGGCGACCTTGCCGCCGGTCTTCACTGCGCCGAGGGCGGCGCCGGTCTTGATCCAGTCCGCGTTGCGCAGGCTGCCACCGGCGCTCTTCAGGCCATCGCCGGCGGTGTGGGCCAGCTCCAGGGCGCGCTCCAGAGCGCGGTCGGTGATTACGGTCAGCTTGCTCATGCGGGGGTCCTTTGCCTCGGGTCGAAGTCCAGTGTCGCGTGTTGCCCGTAAACGGTATGTCAGTCGGGGACGCACGTGGTGTGACTTTAGCGTAGCCATTCAGGATCAGGCAGGCTCCGCACCCGGTAGTGCCGGCCGCTGGCCGGCAATGCTCTCCGCCTGGTGCCAGGGGGCTTCAGGTTCCGCGCGGCTTGGCCCGGTGCGTGGCCGTCGCCGTCCACGGATCATCCGGCCATGGGTGGCGCGGGTAACGGCCCTTCATCTCCTTTTTCACTTCGGCGTAGGTGCTTTCCCAGAAGTTGCGCAGATCCTGGGTGACCTGCAGCGGGCGGCCGCCGGGGGAGAGCAGGTGCAGGGTCAGCGGCACGCGGCCATCGGCGATGCGCGGCGTGTCGGCCAGGCCGAACAGTTCCTGCAGCTTCACCGCCAGCACCGGCGGCAGCGGATCGCCGCTCTCGCTGTCCAGCGCATAGGTGATCGGCCGCTCCAGTCCGGACGGCACGGTGATGCGGGTCGGCGCATGACGCTCGACCAACTGCCGTTGTGACCACTCCAGTGGCGATTTCAGCGCCTCGCCGAAGCTGGATTCATCCAGCGCATCCAGTCGCGTCCTGCCGGCGAACGCGGGCTGCAGCCATTGTGCGCGCGTGGCCAGCAGGGCATCGTCGCTGCAGTCGGGCAGGCCGAGCTCGGGCATCCAGCGCCGCAGCGATTCCACCCGTGCCTGCCACTGGCGCAGGCCCTCGGTCCACGGCAGCGCCTGCAGGCCGAGCTCGGCCACCGCATCGGTCAGCGCCTGCGCGGCGTGCTGCGGATCGACCCGGCCAGCCGAGCGGCTGTCCAGCACGATCCGGTCGAAACGGGTCTCGCGCAGCGCCACCAGGGCGCGTCGCTCGCTGTCCCAGCGCACCACGTCTTCGGTGACGAAGCGCTCCGGCCATGCCTTGCGCAGCTGGCCTTCATCCACCGGTGCGGCACGCAGCAGCAGCGCATCGCGCGCCTCGAAGCGCAGTTCGCTGGCCACCAGCCACGGCTCACCGCGCAGGTCACTCAGTTCGTGCAGGCGCGCGCTGCGGCCATTGGCCAGCAGGTAGCGCAGCGGATCGCCGGGATGCTGGAAACCGATCCGGTCGGGAAAAGCGTGTGCAAGCAGATCGCCTAGTTCGTGCGCCTCGATGCTGGCCGGCGGCGTAGCCTCGCAGCGCAGGCGGCGACGCCACTGCTTGGCGGCGGCATCAATGGCGGCCAGCCCGCTGCGGTTGGCATCGCCCGGCGCGCGGCCAGTGCGGAACGCGGCCAGTGCGCGCCAGCGGGCCGCCAGCGCGTCACCGCCCTGGCGCAGCGGGTCGCGCGCTTCCAGCAGGGCGGCCAGATCGGCGGCCAGCGCCTGCGCGCGGGCATCGGGCGCTGCCAGCAGCATCGCCGCCATCCGCGGGTGCGTACCCAGCGCCAGTACACGGCGCCCGAGTGCGGTGATCGCGCCCGAGTCCGACAGTGCACCCAGGCGTTGCAGCAGTTCGCGCGCCGCAGCCATCGGGCCGGCCGGTGGCGGGTCGAGGAAGCGCAGGTCGCTGCTGCCCCACGCGGCCAGTTCCAGCGCCAGTCCGGCCAGTTCCACCTGGTCAATCTCCGCGCGGCGCTGCGGCTCCAGCCGCTGCGACTGCGGCCACAGCCGCCAGGCCACGCCCTCGGCCACGCGACCGGCACGGCCCGCGCGCTGGTCGGCCGACGCCTGCGCGATGGCCACCACGTCCAGCCGGGTAAAGCCGCTGTTGGGGTCATAACGCGGCTCGCGCGCCTGGCCGCTGTCGATCACCACGCGCACGCCGGGCAGGGTCACCGACGACTCGGCCACGTTGGTCGCCAGCACCACGCGACGGCGGCCATCGCTGGCCATCTGCAGCACGCGCGCCTGTTGTTCCACCGGCAGCTCGCCATGCAGCGCCAGCACCTCGACGTTGCCATCGAGTGACTCCTGCAGGCCGGCCTGGACGCGCGCGATCTCGCGCTGGCCGGGCAGGAACACCAGCAGGTCACCCGGATGCTCGGCCAGTGCCTGCTGCACCGCGCGGCGCACCTGCAGTTCCAGGGCTTCATCGCGGCGCGCCGGGAAGTGGCTGATCGCCACCGGATAACTGCGGCCCTCGCTGCTCAGCCGCGGCGCATCGAGGAAGCGTGCCAGCCGCTCGCCGTCCAGCGTGGCCGACATCACCACCAGGCGCAGGTCGTCGCGCAGCTGCGCCTGCACGTCCAGCGCCAGCGCCAGGCCCAGATCCCCACTGAGATGGCGCTCGTGGAATTCATCGAACAGGATCGCGCCGACGGTTTCCAGCATCGGGTCGTCCTGCAGCATCCGGGTCAGGATGCCCTCGGTGACCACCTCGATGCGGGTGCGCGCGGATACCTTGTTCTCGAAGCGGATGCGGTAGCCGACCGTGCCGCCGACCTCCTCACCCAGCTGCCGTGCCATGAACAGCGCCGCGCTGCGCGCGGCGACCCGGCGTGGTTCCAGCAGGATGATCCTGCGGCCCTGCAGCCACGGCGCGTCGAGCAGCGCCAGCGGCACCTGGGTGGTCTTGCCGGCACCGGGCGGGGCCTCCAGCACCAGCCGTGGTTGCACGGCCAGCTGCTGCTGGATCTGCGGCAGCAGCGGGGAAATCGGGAAGAGCGGGGCGTTCATATGCAAAGGATAAGGGGCCACGGCAGGCGCAGGTACAATGCGCGGGCACTTTTCCCCCGCGATGACCATGCACCTGATCGATATCGGCGCCAACCTGACCCACGACTCCTTCGACCGCGACCGCGATGCCGTGCTGGACCGCGCGCGCCAGGCCGGCGTGGTGCAGATGGTCATCACCGGTGCCAGCCGCGAGCACTCGCCACTGGCCCTGCAGTTGGCCCAGCAGCACCCCGGCTTCCTGTACGCCACCGCCGGCGTGCACCCGCACCACGCGGTGGAATACACCGAGGAATGCGATGCCGAAATGCGCGCGCTGCATGCCCACCCGGAAGTAGTGGCGGTGGGGGAGTGCGGGCTGGACTACTTCCGCGATTTCTC
The DNA here is from genome assembly GCF_059505245.1 of Stenotrophomonas sp. Taxonomy (NCBI): domain Bacteria; kingdom Pseudomonadati; phylum Pseudomonadota; class Gammaproteobacteria; order Lysobacterales; family Lysobacteraceae; genus Stenotrophomonas; species Stenotrophomonas sp. The sequence continues at coordinate 3,530 of NZ_JCACKF010000016.1, read as the reverse complement.
GCCGCGCCCGGCCCAGCACCGCGCGTTCGAACGCCAGCTGCAGCTGGCCGCGGACAATGGCAAGCCCCTGTTCCTGCACCAGCGCGATGCGCATGCCGATTTCATGGCACAGATGAAGAACGTCGAAGGCCGCATCGGCCCGGCGGTGGTGCATTGCTTCACCGGTGAGCGTGACGAGCTGTTCGACTACCTGGACCAGGACTGGTACATCGGCATCACCGGCTGGCTGTGCGACGAGCGCCGTGGCGCGCACCTGCGCGAACTGGTGAAGAACATCCCGGCCAACCGCCTGATGATCGAGACCGACGCACCGTACCTGCTGCCGCGCACGCTGAAGCCGATGCCGAAGGACCGCCGCAACGAACCGATGTTTCTCTCGCACATCGTGGAAGAACTGGCGCGTGACCGTGGCGAGGACGTGGCAGTGACCGCCGCGAATGCAACGGCCGCGACGCGTACGTTCTTCCGCCTGCCCGGCGCAGGTTGATGGTACTGCCGGCCGCTGGCCGGCAACACGGTTGATTGCCGGCCAGCGGCCGGCACTACCGGAGCAGGTCGCGCAGGCCCTCACGGTAGCTGGGGAACCGCGGCGCCCACGCCAGTGCTTCACGCGTGCCACGGCTGTCGATGCGCTTGTTGCTCTGGTAGAAGCGTCGCAGGGTCGGGCTGAGTGCAGGGTCGTCCCATGCCACGGCAGGTGGCATCGCAAACCCGCCCAGCTGCGCGGCGAAGGCCAGTACCTCCTGCGGCGGTGCCGGCTCGTCATCGGCCGGCAGATACAGGCCATCCACGCACGGCCGCTGCATCGACGCGATAACGACCGTCACCAGGTCATCCACGTGCAGCCGGTTGAATAGCAGCCCGGGACGCACTACGTGGCGGGCACGTCCCTGCGCCAGCTGCAGCAGCGCATTGCGCCCCGGCCCGTACAGGCCGGGCAGGCGGAACACTGCCGATGCGATGCCGCGTTCTCCTGCAAGCGCACGCCATTGCGCTTCGGCCCGCAGGCGCTGCACGCCGGCTGCTTCAGTGGCATCGGCTGCGCTGCGCTCGTCGACCCAGCCGCCGGCGCGGTCGGCATACACCGAGGTGGACGACAGATAGCCCACCCAGCGCAATGCCGGGCTGGCCCGCAGCGCGGGCAACAGCAGGCGCAGTGCAGGATCGCCATCGGCGTCGGGTGGCACGCTGCACAGTACGGCCTCGGCCTGCGCGATCTCATCGAGCAGGGCGGGCGATGGCGTGGCATCGGCACCCAGCGGATGGCGACGCAGACCATCGCGTGGTGCCGATGCGGGATCGCGTACCGTGCCGGCGACGTGTGCGCCCAATGCCTGCAGATGTCGGGCCAGCGCACAGCCACTCCAGCCCAGCCCGAGGATCAGCACCCGCGAGGGCGATGCACTGGCGGCGGAGATGATGCTCACGCGCCGCGCAGTGCCTGGTAGGCCTGCAGGCTGCTGTAGGCGACCTGCAGCAGCAGGGCTTCCTGGTCGGCCTTGCGCGCGCGGGCCAGCATGTCGCCGACGATCTGTTCGGCCTCCACCTGTTGGCCGGCTTCCAGGTCACGCAGCATCGATGCCTTCAGTGCCGAGCCGGCCTGGGTCAGGGTGCCGCGCGCGGTGTCCTGCGCGGCCTCGGGAACCGGTTCACCGGCGGCTTCGGCCACGGCCAGGCATTCGTCGTACAGGCCGCGCACGATCGCCTCGCCATCATCGGTGGCAACGATGGTGCCGATGTCGGCGCGCAGCAGGCAGGTCGCCGCCGCCAGCGCGGTCAGGAAGGTGTACTTGATCCATTGTTCCTGGCCGATGTGTTCGCTGGCCAGGTGATCAAGATGGGCCTGCGCGCAGACCGCAGCGAAGGCGCGCACGCGCGTCGAAGCCAGGCCGCCGTCGCGCTCGCCGAAGGTGAGCTTGGCCGGTTTGCCCAGGTGCAGCACCGCACCGTCGGGGGCCTTGGTGGCGCTGATGAAGCACAGGCCGCCAAGCACGGCGTCGCGGCCGAAGCGCGCGTCCAGTGCGTTGTAGTGATGCAGGCCGTTGAGGATCGGCAGCACGGTGGTGCCTGCGCCCACGGCCGGGGCAATGGCGTCGATCGAGCTGTCCAGGTCGTAGGCCTTGCAGCTGAGGATGACCAGGTCGAACGGCTTCTGCGCGGCCAATGCGGGCAGTGCATCAGCGGTGACATGCTGCACGGGGAAGCTGGCATCGCCGAGCGGGCTGCGGATGACCAGGCCGTCGCGATCCAGCTGGGCGGCACGCGCGGGGCGCACGAGGAAGGTCACGTCCACACCGGCCTGGGCCAGGCGACCACCGAAGTAACCGCCGGTACCGCCGGCGCCGAGGATCAGGATGCGCATTGCACGTTCACCGTGTTCTGGGGAATCAGGATTTCGATTGTGCCGGAGATCGCGGCCAACGGCGGTGCCCCTCGTGGTGGTTCGCGGGAAGCACGGTTCAGTGGGGTTGGCCGGGTGCGGCCACCACGGAAAACAGATCAGGAGCGGAAGCGGGCCGCTCGCTGCGCGAGCGCGTGTAGAACCGCGCTCAGGGCAGCTGTTCGCTGAAGCCTTCGGTGTATCCCAATAGAAGCGTGGTGCGGGAGGACAGCGTTGCAGCCAGTTGTGACCAGGTGTCGTGCGTTCCGGCAGCGTAGACGCGCTGCAGGTCCGCGACCAGAGCGTCCGCTTCCGCAGGCGACGGCGCGCTGTCACGCTGGAAGCCCAGCCACGATGCGCCAAGCCCGAACAGGCGGTAGTCGTGGTGCTTTTGCAGGTGCCGGATCAGGGCGTGGTTCTGGAAGATGTTCCAGTCCGCGCTGAAGTAGCCGTTGGGCAGGGCGGCGATCAGCAGGTCGTCACGATCCACGGGCACCTGTTGCACGCAGACCACCTCGTCGACGATGGGGTCCGGTGCGGCATTGGCCGCGACCAATGCCTCGATGTCTGCGTCATTGCACATCAGCGTGCCCGCCAGCGCGCTCCATTCCAGCCGATGAGAGGAATGCTCGAGCTGCGCGACCACATGCGCCAGCAACCGCCCGCGTGCCGCCAACGCATCGTCGGGGGTTGCCGGGTCTTCGTCCTCGTAGAGCGCGATGCGCGCGTCGTCTGACGCGTGCATGCTGGTGTAGCGGCACTGGCCGGCATCATCGAGCGTGCACAGGTAGCGATACCGGGGATCAGCCGCGTGCCGCGAGGCCAGGTATTCCAGCACCTCATCCAGCGTGGGTGAATCGCCCAGCAACGCATGGCTGAAGGCATCGATGGGGCCGTCCGACACGGCTTTGTCCAGCGCAATGGAAGTGATCTTCATCGCCACAGCCTAGCTGCAATCCCGGACGAAAAGATCCGGGCGTCGGCTTGACTCTACAGAGATCGCTTCAGCCACGCATGGCTTGGATCCATCGTGTCGACCAAGGTCGACACCTACCAGCAGCAGCGGAGAACGCCGTCCCGACAGATCGCAGGAGCCTGTCGAAGGCGGGGTGGGTCCGGTTGCGGGGGTGTCCGCGGCATGGATGCCGCG
>NZ_JCACKF010000015.1:97985-136447 GCF_059505245.1 Stenotrophomonas sp. | reverse complement strand
CCGCATTGCCCCACCTTGGTTTTATATTACTCTGGGTGGTTTGGCCGTGGGTTAGGGCCGGCCGTTGGCCGGCTTTACTGGCGCTGCCGGCCCGCGGCCGGCACGACCATCCCGCTACGGCGCAGCCTTGCGTACGGCCAGCGTCGCACTTGCTTCGCCGCCGCCTTCCAGCTGCAGCCGTAGCGGCACCGCCTGCCCCTCCTTCAGCGCGCCCTTGCCCTGCATCAGCATCAGGTGCAGGCCACCGGGCTTGAGCTCGGCACGTGCACCCGGCGCCAGCGGCAGGCGCTCGATCGCGCGCATCCGGCTGACCCCATCCGTGATCGTGGTTTCGTGCAGCGACACATCATTGAAGCTGCTGCTGGTCGCGCCGGTGATCACCACCGCCTTGCCGCAGCCGTTGTGGATGACGCCGTAGCCAGCGGTCATCGGCATTGCCGGATTCGGTGGCAACCGCGCCCAGCCCTGATCCACCGTGACGCAGCCCGATTCCGCCGCCGAGGCCGATGCTGCGGCCGCACACAGAAGCCACAGTACGCCAACGAATGGTTTGGTTATCATCGCCCAGGTTCCTTCTTCGCAACGAGACCGCAGCATGACGACGCTCATCGAGGTGATCAACCATGGCCCCATCCGCGAACTGCGCCTGGCGCGGCCGCCGGTCAACGCACTGGACACCGACCTGTGCCGGCAGTTGATCCATGCCATCGAGCTGGCCATGGCCGAAGACGCGCACGGCATCGTGCTGTCGGGCAGCGAGCGCATCTTCACCGGCGGCATGGACGTGCCGCACCTGCTCTCGCATGGCGATGACAAGCACAAGCTGCTGGACACCTGGAACGCCTTCTTTGGCGCCGTACGCACGCTGGCCGAGAGCCGCATCCCGGTGGTCGCGGCGATCACCGGCCACGCCCCGGCGGGCGGCTGCGTGCTGGCCCTGTGCTGCGACTACCGGGTGATGGCCCGCAGCGCCGATCCGTCGCGGCCATATGCCATCGGCCTGAACGAGGTGCAGGTGGGCCTGATCGCGCCGGAGGGCATCCAGCGCCTGCTGCGCCGTGCGGTGGGCGTGCACCGCGCCGGCGTGCTGCTGACCACCGGTTCGCTGGTACCGGCCGAACAGGCGGTGCAGATCGGCCTGGTGGATGAGCTGGCAGAGGGGGACCTGGTGGTGGCACGCGCGATTGCCTGGCTGCAGGACCTGCTCAGGCAGCCGCGCCAGCCGATGCTGCTGACCCGCGCCATCGCCCGTGCGGACCTGCACGTGGCGCTGCAGCCGGACCTGATCCAGCTCGACCGCTTCGTCGAGGCCTGGTTCGCCCCGGACGCACAGAACGCCCTGCAGGCGCTGGTCGCGCGGCTGGGCAAATAGCGGTTGCCCCGCCCGGGGTCAGATCCCTTTCGCCGGGCGAAAGGGATCTGACCCCTGACCGGTATAATCAGGCCCTCTTTCACTGCTGTGGCCGCCCCCTTGAACGACACGCCCGAACCCGTCGTCTCCGAGCTGATCGACCTGCTCACGCTGGAGCGGCTGGAGGACAACCTGTTCCGCGGGCAGAGCCGCGACATCGGCACCAAGTACGTGTTCGGCGGGCAGGTGCTGGGCCAGGCGCTGGCCGCGGCACAGGCCACGGTCGACAACGGCCGCCACGTGCACTCGCTGCACGCCTATTTCCTGCGCGCCGGCAACATCGACCACCCGATCGTCTACGACGTGGACCGTACCCGCGACGGCGGCAGCTTCTCGGTGCGCCGGGTCACCGCGATCCAGCACGGCAAGGTGATCTTCTTCTGCGCGGCATCGTTCCAGCAGGCCGAGACCGGCGCCGAGCACCAGCACAAGATGCCCGAAGTGCCGCAGCCGGAAGACATCGAACCGAACCGGCCGCTGCCGGCCGAAGTGCTGGAGCGGCTGCCGATCAAGGTGCAACGCTGGCTGTCGCGCGGCGGCCCGTTCGAATTCCGCCACGTCTACCCGCGCGACGAACTGAACCCGCCCAAGCGCCCGCCCTACCACCAGGTGTGGCTGCGCCTGAGCGAGCCGGTCGGCGATGCTCCGGAACTGCACCAGGCCCTGCTGGCCTATGCCTCGGACTTCCACCTGCTGGGCACGGCGACGTTCCCGCACGGCATCAGCTACTACCACCCGCACGTGCAGATGGCCTCGCTCGACCACGCGATCTGGTTCCACCGCCCGTTCCGTGCCGACGACTGGCTGCTGTACTCGCTGGACAGCCCCAGCGCGCAGGATTCGCGCGGCCTGGCCCGCGGCCAGTTCTTCACCCGCAATGGTGTGCTGGTGGCCAGCACCGCGCAGGAGGGCCTGATCCGCGTGGTTCCCGACCAGGCTGCCGCGGCCGCCGTGCCGGCCAAGGAGTAAACCCATGCGCCAGATCTTCAGCAGCCAGCGCGTGGAAACCGTCGAAGGCGTGGCCGAGCTCCTGCGCGGGCATGGCATCGACGTCAAGGTGACCAACGGGCGCTCGTACAAGACCCGTCGCCGCGGCCAGTTCAGCTATACCGACCTCGGCAACGCCAACGCCTACCCGGCGGTATGGATCGTGCGCGCCGACGACCAGCCGCGTGCACGCGAGATCCTGCGTGAGGCGCGCCTGCTCGACACCACCCGCCGCGACCATCCGACCGCCGAGTTCGCCTTCCGCGACACGCCGGAACAGGGCAGCGGCGGCCGCAGCTGGGCCTGGCGCATCCGCATCGCCCTGCTGGTGGTGATCGCCGGCGTGGCGCTGGTGATCGGCCTGCGCCATCGCGGTGCCCCGGCCCCGGCAGCACCGGCCCCTGCCCCGCAGGCCCAGCCGCAGCAGGCGCAACCGGCCCCGCAGGCCGCACCGGAAGAGGAAGAAGTCCGGGTCCGTATCCAGCCATCGAAATAACCCACGGGTCGTACCCGCCGCTGGCCGGCAACTGCAAAAAGGGGACGGAGGGGATTAAGTCGTTTGTGGCACAAACGACTTAATCCCCTCCGTCCCTTTTTTGTCAGCACAGAAAGTCGGTCACATTGGGCGCGCGGCTCCGTCATGGGACACAATCCCAGCAGGAGAGCCGCCGCCATGACGACGTTCGCCGCATCGATCGACCAGACCCTGGAACGCGAACTGCCCGCCGCCGCCAGCGGTTGCCAGCATGCCTACGGCCGCATCGTGCTGGCCTGCCAGAACACGGTCACCGCCATCGCCCTGGCCATCACCCGCGACCGCCAGGCCAGCGAGGACATCGCCCAGGAGGCCTTCGTGAAGGGCTGGCAGCAGCTGCACCAGCTGCGCAGCGCGACCAGCTTCCTGCCCTGGCTGCGGCAGATCACCCGCAACCTGGCCCGCGACTGGCTGCGTGCGCAACGCGGCCGGCCGCTGACCGGCGAGGCCGCGGAGGTGGCGATGGGCATGGCCGCCGACCCGGCCCCAGGTGCGGCTGATCGCCTGCAGCGGGTGGAAGAGGAGATCGCCGCCGAGGACATCATCTCCGCCCTGCCCGCCGACAGCCGCGAAGTCCTGTTGCTGTACTACCGCGAAGGACAGCGCTCGCAACAGGTCGCCGACCTGCTCGGGCTCAGCGATCCGGCCGTGCGCAAGCGCCTGTCGCGTGCACGTGCCCTGGTGCGCGAAGGCCTGCTGCAGCGCTTCGGCGAATTCGCGCGCAGTAGTGCACCAAGCGCCGCATTCGCCACCGCCGTGGTGTCGATGGTGCTGGTGGCCGCACCCGGCACCGCCAGTGCCGCGATCCTGATCGGCACCGGCGTCGGCGTCGGTGGCAGCAAGCTCGGTCTCGGCGGCGCCAGCGTTGCCGGAGGCACCGCGATGGGATCGTTGACCGCCACCCTGGGCCAGCTGCATGTGCTGCCGGCCGAAAGCTGGGGGGCGGTGATCGGGGGCGTGGTGGGTGGCGCGATCGGCAGCTACCTCGGCGGGCGCTTCCTGATGTCGTACACCGAAACTGCGGCAGAGCGGGCCGATGTGCGCCGCTTCCTCTACCTCAACATCACCACCGGCATGTTCTGGTGCCTGGCGATCCTGCTGGCTGTGGTGCTGCAGGCACCGGTCTGGACGCAGCTGACGGTGCTGGCGGTCGGGTTGGGCGTGGTCAACTACCAGTGCCTGGTGACGCTGCAGCGGGTGATGGCGCCGATGATCGCGCGCGATTCGGCGCGGCGCGGGCGAACCGGCATCAACTGGAAGTTCGAATCGATGTACGGCCGCACCGCCATCATCGCCATGAACCTGATGGTCATTGCGCTTGTGGCGTACTCGCTGATGCGCAGCGGCCGCCTGTAACGGACAACGCCGGCAGTGCCGCCGGCGTTGTCGTCATTCACTGCATTGACCCTCAGCGCTGCGGCTTCGGTGCGCCGCCGTCGCGCGGACCGCCATGGCGCGGGCCACCATGCATCGGGCCCTTGGCCGCATCAAACTCGGCCTTGCTCAGCTGGCCGTCCTTGTTGGTGTCGGCGGCGGCGAACCAGGCATCACGATGCTGCTTCATGCGCAGCTCGCGGTCGGCCTTGTCCAGGTAGCCGTCCTTGTTCAGATCAAGCTGGTCGAAGCGCGCGGCCAGGCGCGGATCGGCCTTGGCTTCCTCGCGGCTGATGCGGCCATCCTTGTTGACGTCCAGCGCGGCCCAGCGCTCACCGCCGTGGCCACGACGGCCATGCTGCCAGCGCGGCAGCTCGTCGCGCGAGAGCTTGCCGTCCTTGTTCTTGTCCAGCTCGTCGAACTTCGCGGCCAGGCGCGGGTTGGCGGCCGCCTCGCTGCGGTCGATCACGCCGTCACCGTTGGTGTCCAGCTTGGCCGGGCGCGGTGCCGGCGTGGCCGGGGTGTCGGCCGCCAGCGCGATACCGGATGCGGAGGTGCCGAGCAGCAGGGCCAGCAGCAGGGGGGTACGGATCATGAGGTCACTCCTGGTGATGGGAACAGCGTCGGGGTGATCACTTCACCCTCGGGGGACAACAACGCCCGGGCGCGACGTCGGTTGACGCTACTGCCGATTCCATTCATCTGGCGGACAGTCGCCGCCACTGCGACAACCTGGGGCTATGCTGTGCCCATGGCGATACATGGCGACAGAGACGACGAACTGCGACTTTTCCAGACCGGCGAGCACCCCTGCGGGTACTGGTCGGACCGGGTGGCACGCGACCTGGTGCTGGACCCGAACGACCGCCGCCTCGGCGCACTCTATCCACTGGCACTGAGCTGGGGCTTCCGCCGCAGCGGCGACCTGGTCTACCGGCCGCATTGCGCGCACTGCCAGGCCTGCGTGGCGGTGCGCATCCCGGTGGCCCGCTTCGCCCCGGACCGCAGCCAGCGCCGCTGTGCCACCCGCAATGACGACCTGGAGGTGCGGATCACCGCCGCCACCGCCCGCGATGACCTGTTTGCGCTGTACCACCGCTACCTCACCCACCGCCATGCCAACGGCGGCATGGACGACCACGGCCCGCACGAGTTCGAGCAGTTCCTGATCGGCAGCTGGTCGCACACCCGCTTCATGGAGATGCGCCTGCCCGGCCACGACGGCCAGCCCAGCCAGCTGCTGGGGGTAGCGGTGACCGACGTCACCGAGCACGGCCTGTCGGCGGTCTACACCTTCTTCGACCCGGACCACGCCGCGCGCGGGCTGGGCACCTTCGCGATCCTGCAGCAGATCGAGTGGGCGCGCCGCGAGGGCCTGCCGCACGTGTATCTGGGCTACTGGATCCGCGGCCACCAGAAGATGGACTACAAGCGCCGCTTCCATCCGCTGGAAGCCTACGATGGCCGCCGCTGGCACGATTTCGACAAGGATCTGGACGGGCGTTGACAAACCGCTGACACCGGGCCGGGTGCACAATACGGCCCATGAACATGACCCGCCGCCATCCCCTGATCCTCGCCCTGGCCCTGCTCTGCGGCGCCACCGCCCCTGCCTTCGCCACGTCCCCTGCGATGACCGAAAAGCCGTCCGCTGCGCTGCGCCTGGCCACCTACAACACCTCGCTGTACTCCGATGACGCCGGTGGCCTGATCAAGGAGCTGGAAGGCGACAGCGAACACGCGCGCAAGATCGCCGCAGTGCTGCAGCAGGTGCGCCCGGACCTGGTGCTGCTGAACGAATTCGACTTCGACGACGCCCATCGCGCCGCCGACCTGTTCCAGAAGCGCTACCTGGAGGTCGCCCAGCCCGGTGGCGGCAAGCCGCTGCACTTCGCCTACCGCTATCTGGCCCCGGTCAACACCGGCGTGCCCAGCGGCCTGGACCTGGACAACAACGGCGTGGTCGGTGGCGAAGGCCGCAGCCGCGGCAACGATGCCTGGGGCTACGGCCTGCACCCGGGCCAGTACGGCATGCTGGTGCTGTCGCGCTACCCGATCGACGAAGCCAGGGTGCGCAGCTTCCAGCTGCTGAAGTGGAGCGCGATGCCCGGCGCGATCCGCCCGGTCGACCCACGTACCGGCCAGAGCTTCTACAACGACCATGTGTGGTCGCAGCTGCGCCTGTCGTCGAAGTCGCATTGGGACGTGCCGGTGAAGACCCCGGCCGGCGTGGTGCACGCGCTGGTGTCGCACCCGACCCCGCCGGTGTTCGACGGCCCGGAAAAGCGCAACGCGGCACGCAACCATGACGAACTGCGCCTGTGGCAGGAATACCTGTCCAAGGGTGACAAGCCGTGGCTGTGCGACGACAAGGGCCAGTGCGGCGGCCTGGCGCAGGACGCGCGCTTCGTGATCCTCGGCGACCTCAACAACGACCCGGTCGATGGCGATGGCCGCCATGAGGCGATCGTCGAACTGATCGAGAACGCCCGCGTGCTGCGCTACCCCACCCCGCGCAGCGTCGGTGGCGAGCAGACCAGCCTGGCCTATGCGGCCAAGGGCATCGAGCGCAAGGGCGCACCGTTCCATGCCACCGGCGATTTCGGCCCGAAGTCCGGCACGATGCGCCTGGACTACGTACTGCCCTCGACCGGTTTCGAGTACGTCGGCAGCGGCATCTTCTGGCCGGCCAATGAAAGCCCGGAAGCGAAGATCGCCGACGGCAGCGACCACCACCTGGTGTGGGTGGACGTGCGGTAGAGTCGACGGCCATGAAAAGGGGACGGAGGGGATTAAGTCGTTTGTGGCACAAACGACTTAATCCCCTCCGTCCCCTTTTTGCTTTACAGGCGCAGTTCGACGCCGATGGCGTCGGCGGCATCTCGCGCGATGGCGCGCGCCTCGTCGATGGTTTCCGCGCGCGCCAGGGTGACACCGACGCGGCGATGGCCATGCACGCTCGGCTTGCCGAACAGGCGTACGGCAGTATCCGGCACCTGCAATGCAGCGGCGACGTTGTTGAAGTACGGCACGCCCTCGCCGTGCGCCAACAGCGCGCACGACGCCGACGGGCCGCTCTGGCGGATCACCGGGATCGGCAGGCCGAGGATGGCGCGCGCATGCAGCGCGAACTCGCTCAGTTCCTGCGATACCAACGTCACCAGGCCGGTGTCGTGCGGGCGCGGCGACACTTCGCTGAACCACACCTCATCACCCTTCACGAACAGCTCGACACCGAACAGGCCCCAGCCGCCAAGGTCGTCGGTGATCGCACGTGAGATCTCCTCGGCACGTGCCAGTGCCGCGCTCGACATCGGCTGCGGCTGCCAGCTTTCGCGGTAGTCGCCATCCTTCTGCAGATGGCCGATCGGCGCACAGAACGAGGTGCCACCGGCATGGCGCACGGTCAGCAGGGTGATCTCGTAATCGAAATCGATGAAGCCTTCGACGATGCAGCGACCGGCACCGGCGCGGCCACCGGTCTGCGCGTAGTCCCAGGCCGGGGCGATGTCCGCCTCGCTGCGCAGGGTGCTCTGGCCCTTGCCCGAGGACGACATCACCGGCTTGACCACGCACGGCAGGCCGATGGCGGCGACGGCAGCACGGTACTCGGCCTCGGTATCGACGAAGCGGTACGGCGAGGTCGGCAGGCCCAGGGTTTCGGCGGCCAGGCGACGGATGCCTTCGCGATCCATGGTCAGGCGTGCGGCGCGCGCGGTCGGGATCACCCGCAGGCCCTGCTCCTGTTCCAGCTGGACCAGGGTCTCGGTGTGGATGGCCTCGATTTCCGGCACCACCAGGTGCGGCTGCTCCTGGGCGATCAGCGCCCGCAGCGCCATCGCATCGAGCATGTCGATCACGTGCGAGCGGTGCGCGACCTGCATGGCCGGGGCGTCGGCATAGCGATCGGCGGCGATCACCTCCACGCCCAGCCGCTGCAGCTCGATGGCCACCTCCTTGCCGAGTTCGCCCGAGCCCAGCAGCAGCACGCGGGTGGCGGAGGGGGACAACGGCGTTCCAAGCTTGGCCATGGCGGTTCCAGCAGCGATGTGAAGGCGGGAGGGCATTCTAGCTGGCCGGGCACCCTGACCATGGCATCCGACGAACGGTAGTGGACAGGTGATATCACTTTGATATCTTCAATTTGAACCCTCAAGGACGTACCGCCATGAAAGAGAAGTCGCTGTCTTCCCTCAACGGCCTCGGCACGCTGGTCGGCGCCCTGCTCGTCGGCCTCGCCGGCGCCGCCCTGTTCGTGGTGGGCGTGGCAGCCAAGGCCAGCACCGGCTCGCCCAGCCTGCTGCTGATGCTGCTGGGCGCCCTGCTGGTGGCGCTGGGCGTGTTCATCCTGGCCGGTCTGTACACCATCCAGCCCAACCAGGCGGCGGTCCTTAGCCTGTTCGGCAAGTACGTGGGCACGGTGAAGGACAACGGCCTGCGCTGGAACAACCCCTTCTTTGCCAAGCGCCGGGTCAGCCAGCGCGTGCGCAACTTCGAGAGCGGCAAGCTGAAGGTCAACGAGCTGGACGGCAGCCCGATCGAGATCGCCGCGGTGATCGTCTGGCAGGTGGTCGACGCCTCCGAGGCCGTCTACAACGTGGACGACTACGAGAGCTTCGTGCACATCCAGTCCGAATCGGCGCTGCGTGCGATGGCCACCAGCTATCCCTACGACCAGCACGAAGACGGCCAGCTGGCCCTGCGCAGCCATGCCAGCGAGATCTCCCAGCACCTGAAGAACGAGCTGGCCGAACGCCTGGCCGACGCCGGCGTGCAGGTGATCGACGCACGCATCAGCCATCTCGCCTACGCCGCCGAAATCGCCCAGGCGATGCTGCAGCGGCAGCAGGCCAACGCGGTGATCGCCGCACGCACGCGCATCGTGGCCGGTGCGGTGGGCATGGTTGAAATGGCCCTGGCCGAACTGCAGAAGAACGGCGTAGTGCAGCTGGATGAAGAACGCAAGGCGCACATGGTCAGCAACCTGCTGACCGTGCTGTGCTCGGACCGCGGTACCCAGCCGATCGTCAACGCCGGTTCGCTGTACTGAACCACCCTCGCAACGGGGTGCCCCACCACCCCGCCAGGAGCTTGCATGAGTGAGAAGAAAGCCTACCCGCTGCGCATCAATGCCGACGTCCTGGCCGCCGCGCAACGCTGGGCTGACGACGAGCTGCGCAGCCTCAACGCACAGATCGAATACGTGCTGCGCGACGCCCTGCGCAAGGCAGGACGCCTGCCGAAACCCACGCCATCTTCGGGGGACAAGGAATGAGCAAGCGCTGGAGCTACCAGACGATCGAGGTCAAGACGTCCATGATGGGCCAGCTCAAGGCCGAGGACATCCAGAGCGAACTGAGCCGCCAGGGCCAACTGGGCTGGGAGCTGGTCAACATCATCATCCCCGCACCGATGCGCCCGGCGATGCTGGTATTCAAGAAGGAGGCCTGAGCCATGGGTGCCAGCGATCCAAAGCAGTACGAGGTGGCCGAGAGTTCGCCGTTGCGCGTGCTGTGGATCGTGCTGCCCCTGCTCGCCGCCTTCGTGGCCTGCCTGTATGCGCAGTTGTACAAGGCACCGGCCACGGCGCCCTGGATCGAAGTAACGCTGTCGCCGCCCTGGTTCCGGATGGGCGGCAGTGCCGCCTGGAGTCTGCTGGTGATCGCCGCGCTCGGCATCGGGTTGGGCGCGGCGTTCTTCCGCCGCCGGGTGGAACTGGCCGACGACGTGCTGGACGTGCGCTCGACGATGTACCGCCGCCGCGTTCCGGTGGCACAGCTGCGGCTGGACCAGGCCGAGGTGGTCGACCTGCAGCGTGACCGCCGCTATGGCATTCGTTTCAAGACCAATGGCTATGCGATGCCGGGCTTCTATTCCGGCCACTTCCGCCTGCAGGGCGGCGGCAAGGGGTTCGCGCTGGTCACCGACCGCACGCGCGTTCTCGCCCTGCCGGTCAGCGATGGCAGCACGCTGCTGCTCAGCCTGGAGCGGCCGCAGGTGCTGCTGGACGCACTGCGCAAGGTGGCCGCACCGGTGCCTCGGCGGTAAGCTGCGGCGATGCAACGACGCGCCCCCCTACTGATCAATACCGAGGCCATCGAGCTGTGGCCCGCCCACCTGCTGCGCGCACGAAGCAACCTGGATGCCCGCCTGCTGTCGCAGGCACAGTGGGTGCTGCGGCGCAAGCGCGATGGCCGCTACCTGGCGGCGGTAACGACGCATGGCGTGCATTCGCTGGTGCCACGCCTGCCGCGCGAGCCCGGGGCCGAGGACGCACTGGCGCTGCTCGATGCAGCGGCGGCACGTCCGTTCGGCGCTGCGCTGCAGGAACAGTGGCTGCCGCTGGCCGGGCTGCAGCAGCGCCTGCAGCAGCTCGGCCTGGACCCGCAGCGCTACGCCGACGACAGCGGCCTGCCGCTGGAGCCCGAACCGTGCCTGCTGCATTTTGCCGGCCGCGACCGCTTCGCCCGGCCGCTATGGCTGCGCCGTGGCGCCGCGCAGGGCTGGCGACGGATGCGACTGCAGGCGGCACGGGATGGCATTGCGCTGGACGCGATCTCCGGCTTCCGCAGCCATGCCTACCAGCTGGGCATCTTTGAACGGAAACTGGCGCGCGGCCTGAGCGTGGCGGAGATCCTGAAGGTCAATGCAGCGCCGGGGTTCAGCGAACACCACAGCGGCCATGCGCTGGACATCGGCACGCCGGGCGACGCCCCGGCCGAGGAATCATTTGAAGCCACCGACGCGTTCGCCTGGCTGCAGGTGCATGCCGGCGGGCATGGCTTCCATCTGAGCTACCCACGCGACAACCCGCACGGCATCGTCTACGAACCCTGGCACTGGTGCTGGAGGCCGGCCAACGGCTGAGCCCCTCGTGGCGCCCGCACGCGGAATGGAACGAGAGAGCGAAGCCAAAAGCGGGCCGCTTCGCTCGAAGCCGAGCATGGCTCGGCTCTACAGCAGCTGCCGCGCAACGCCCCCATGTAGTGCCGAGCCATGCTCGGCTGTACCCGGATTGCCGTCACCGCCTCAACGCATTGATCGCCAGCACCACCCAGCCGGCCATCATGCTGGTGCCACCGATCGGCGCCATCCGCGTCGGCCACTGCCACAGCGCCCCGCCCACCAGGCTGCCTGAAAACAACAGCACACCCAGCAGCAGCACGTACAGCGCCAGGTGTGCGATCGCCCCGTGCGCGCGTGGCCCGAGTGCCACCAGTACCGCACCATGCGCGAACGCGTACAGCGCCGCCATGTTCAGGTGCTGCTGCGCCAGCGGATCGGCCACGCCATGCGAGGCGTAGGCGGACAGGCCGATCGAGGCAGCGGCCAGCAGCGCCCCCAGGCAGGCGAGCAGGGACGGCTTACGTGCACGACGTTCGAGATTGAACATGGGGGCTCCTTGCGCAGCGCCCCTTGCCGGGCGCCGGATCAAAAAAAACGCGCCGCAATGAGCGGCGCGTTTTCGTGTCCAACACTACATGGGTCAGCCGAGGCTTACTTGACGGCCCAGTAGATGTCGTAGGTCGCTTCCGGGGTGAACGACTTGTCGATGCCGTCCTTCCAGGTTTCGTACGGGCGGTCGATGACTTCGTTGCCCGAAGTCACGGCCCAGGCACGCAGGCCGTTGCGGGCCACGTCCAGACCCGCCATGTGGCCGGTGTAGGCCGCATGCGCCGAACGGTGCGGAGCAACGTGCACGTACTTGACCGGAGCGCCGCCGTCGATCTTCACGGTCAGCTCGTCGGCAGCAGCACCTTCAGCACCCTTCTTCTTCACCGGCTGGGCGATGTCGAAGGCGTACTTCTCCTGGCCGAAGTCGGTGGTGATGATGCGGAACGGGCCGGCGGCTTCAAGACCATTGGCCTCCATCACGCGCTTGATCCACTCCTGGTTGTCCTTGATGGACTTGGTGATGGTGTCCTGACCGCGGTCCACGTTGCCGGCGTTGACCACCAGCAGGTTCTCGGCCGGCACTTCAACGATGGCCAGGTCGGTCAGCGGGGCTTCCGGCGTGCGGTAGTCCACGTTCGGCACGGTTGCGAGCATGTTGGCGATGCGCGACAGGCCCAGCTTGATGTCGTCGCCGATCTGGCGGCTGACATACAGGCCGGCGTAACGGCCGAACAGGTCGAAGCCGTACTTCACCGAGTAGTCCTGGGTGATCTTGACGTTGCGACCGCCCTTGCCGGTCGGCTCCAGGTTGAAGGTGGTGACCTTGTCGTGACCCTTGGTGGCGTCTTCGATGGCGATCACAACACGCTTGTTCTCTTCGGCTTCGGTGATCTTCCAGGAACCGGTGCCCAGGTCCTTGGAGGTGAAGTCGAGGGTGGCACCGGTACCGGAGGCCGGGCCGGACAGCTTCAGTTCAACGGCGGGATCGCGCAGTACCAGCGGGTTCCAGTCCTTGAAGCGGCGCAGGCTGCTGACCGTGTCGTACACGATCGTCATCTTGCGGTTGGTCTCGATGCTTTCGGTGATGTGACGCTCGCCCGGCAGACATACGCCAATGATGACGAACAGGCCAGCCACGATCCCCAAGGCGATCAGGAACTCGATAATACGGGTCATTCAGAGAGTCTCCGGGGCCGATCCCACGGCCGGGTTGATTGAAGCGAAGCGCCAATCCTAGCAGGCTTCGCGGGCATTGTTTATCGGGATTGGCGCACCGGTTTCCCTGCCGGCTGCGTATTTGTATGGACAAAGAATTCGAAGGGTAACGCATACCGCTACCCGGCAAGTAGGGGGCAACCTTGGCAGGAACCCGCAACTACAACCCAAGTCTTTGTACTTGAACGATTTTCTTCAGACCAGCTGGAGTTCGAACGCCTTCAGTACGGCACGCGTACGGTCGCGCACGCCCAGCTTGGACAGGATGTTGGACACGTGGTTCTTGATGGTGCCTTCGGCCACGCCCAGCGAATTGGCGATCTCCTTGTTGGAGAAGCCGCTGGCCATCAGCCGCAGGATCTCGGTCTCGCGGTCGGTCAGCGGGTCCGGGCGGTCCAGGCTGACGAACTCGTTGCGCATGTGCTCCAGGCCGGACAGCAGGCGCTGGGTCACCGCCGGCTGCACCAGCGAACCGCCGTCGGCCACGGTACGGATGGCACCGACCAGCTGCGCCAGGGTGACATCCTTGAGCAGGTAGCCCTTGGCACCGGCCTTGAGCCCGGCCAGCACCAGCTGGTCATCGTCGAACGTGGTGAGGATGATGGTCGGCGGCAGCTGTTCCTGCCGCGACAGCACCTGCAGTGCCTCCAGACCGGACATCACCGGCATGCGCATGTCCATCAGCACCACGTCGGGGCGCACCTGCGGTATCAGCTCGACCGCCTGCCGGCCGTCGCCGGCCTCGGCCACCACCTCGATGCCGTCGTCGAGCGCCAGCAGGGAGCGGATTCCCTGCCGCACCAGGGTTTGGTCGTCGACCAGGCAGACGCGAATCATCAACGCACTCCTTCAGGAACCTTGGTAAGGGCCGCCACCAGCACCGTTGCCGGCACCGTCGCCCGCAGCCGGAAGCCTTCTCCGGGACGGGTTTCGATCTGCAGCTGGCCACCACATTGTTGCAGGCGCTCGCGCATGCCGCGCAAGCCATTGCCTACATTGACCATATCCGCGCCGACGCCGTCGTCACGGGCCTCCACCACCACCCGGTCGGGGGCTTCACGGTACACCTTGATCCACAGGTGGCGGGCGCCGGCGTGGCGCACCGCGTTGGTAATGATCTCCTGGGTACAGCGCAGCAGCACGTGGGCCCGCTGCGGGTCTTCCACGTTCAACGGATCCTCGATCTCCAGCTGGATATCCAGCGAGGGCACGTTCTCGGTCAGCGGGCGCAGCGCCGCGGCCAGATCGATCGCGCCGGTCTCGCGCAGCTGGCTGACCACCTCGCGCACATTGCCCAGCAGCAGCTTGGCCAGCGCGTGCGAGCGCTTCACGTGGTCCAGCGCCTGGCCCTCGGCCAGGTGGCCGGCGACCTCCAGGTTCAGGGTCAGCGCAGTCAGCTGGTGGCCCAGCAGGTCGTGCAGCTCGCGCGAAATGCGGGTGCGCTCGTTGACCCGCGCGCTCTCGGCCAGCAGGGCGCGGGTGGCACGCAGCTCCGAATTGAGCCGGCGCTGCTCGTCGCGGGCCTCGGTCTGCTGCCGTGCAACCAGGCTGGTCACGAAGATGAACATGGAGAAGCCGCCGTACAGCAGCGACTGCATCACCGCTTCGAACAGTGGGAAGCGCAGCAGCAGGTAATAGACCGGCGCCACCGCCAGCTGGCTGACCAGCAGCCACAGCACCCCCAGCCGTACCGACAGCATCCACGGAATGACCCCGGCGGCCACCATCATCAGGATGCTGCCCAGGCCCGAACCGCTGAGGAAACTGACCCCCAGCGCCGAGACCGTCAGCAACAGCAGCAGGCCGCGGTCCAGCCAGCTGGTGTGGCTGTCGCTGCGCAGGATACGGGTCAACCAGTAGTAGGCCGTGCCGAAGGACAGGTAGGCGACGAACAACAGGATCGCCCAGCCACCCATGTCACCGCGGCTGTGCAGGTTCTCGAACTGCGAGTACGCCAGGGGCAGGCCGACCATGACCCAGGTGAACAGGCCGGCCAGGCGGAGGACGCGGGTATGGCTGAGGACTCCCAACATGCCAGCACTCTACGGGCCGCGCCTGCGCACCGCACCCCACGGAAGTCATGCCTGCCCGGTCGCCTGTTCATGCCGCAGCCCACCCCGGGCATGCAATAATCGTGCGCAGGGTCCCTTGATGGACCAACCGCGTTACCCCACGGAGTCACAATGTCGATTGTCATCCGCGACGTGCGCGAGCACGAGCTCGATTCCGTCCTGGCTTTGAACAACAACGCTGGCCTGGCCATCCTTCCCCTGGATGCGGCCCGCCTGCGCCTGTTCTATGAAACCGCTGAGTATTTCCGCGTCGCCGAGCGCGACGGCAACCTGGCCGGCTTCCTGATCGGCTTCGGCAGCGACAGCCAGCACGACAGCAGCAATTTCGCCTGGTTCAAGCAGCAGCTGGACACCCCGTTCTTCTATATCGACCGCATCGTGGTCGCCAGCCGCCGTCGTGGCGGTGGCGTCGGGCGTGCGTTCTACGCCGACGCGCAGAGCTTCGCCGAGCTGCGCTACCCGCAGATGACCTGCGAAGTCTTCCTCGACCATGGCGCCGATGCCGCCCTGCTCTTCCACGGCAGCTTCGGCTTCCGCGAGCTGGGCCAGAACACCATGCCGCAGGTCGATGTGCGCGCCAGCATGCTGGCCAAGGAACTGTGCAGCTACCCGTGGGTCCAGGAGACCTACGGCGACAAGCTGCCGGATGTGGCATGGACACGCGCCCGGCAGCTGCCGGCGCAGGCACAGCGGCCGACGGGGACCTGAGCGTGGCGGTGAATTTCGATTACGAACAGGCCGGTGAACTGAAGATCGGCCAGGTGGGCATCGCCAACCTGCGCATCCGTACCCTTGATGTCGAACGTCTCGTGCAGGAAATGCGCGAGCGCGTGACCCGCGCCCCGAAGCTGTTCGGCCGCGCCGCGGTGATCCTCGACTTCGGCGGCCTGAGCCAGGTGCCGGACGTGGCCACCGCGCAGGCGCTGGTCGACGGCCTGCGCAGCGCCGGGGTGCTGCCGGTGGCGCTGGCCTACGGCACCAGCGCGGTCGACCTGCTCTCCCAGCAGCTCGGCCTGCCGCTGCTGGCCAAGTTCCGCGCGCAGTACGAGCGTGCCGAGGGCGAACCGGCCCCGCCGCCGCCCGCACCTGAACCGCGCCGGGCAGCCCGTGCCGAACCGAAGCCAGCCCCGGCGACGCCGGTGGCCAAGGTGGCCGACGCCGCTGCACCGCAGCCGGGCCGCATGCAGCTGGGCAACGTGCGTTCGGGCCAGCAGCTGTACGCGGAAAACTGCGACCTGACCGTGATGGCCACTGTCGGCGCCGGCGCCGAAGTCATCGCCGATGGCAGCATCCATATCTACGGCACCCTGCGTGGCCGCGCGCTGGCAGGGGCCCAGGGCAACACCGCGGCACGCATCTTCTGCCGTGATTTCCATGCGGAACTGGTGGCCATTGCCGGCCACTACAAGGTACTGGACGATGTTCCGGACAACCTGCGCGGCAAGGCCGTCCAGGTGTGGCTGGAACAGGACCAGATCAAGATCGCTGCGCTGGACTGACGCAGCACCAAACTCATGCAGAACCAGGAGAAGTCCTTTGGCTGAAATCATCGTAGTCACCTCCGGCAAGGGCGGCGTCGGCAAGACCACTTCCAGCGCGAGCCTGGCCTGCGGCCTGGCGCGGCGCGGCAAGAAGGTGGCGGTGATCGACTTCGACGTCGGCCTGCGCAACCTCGACCTGATCATGGGCTGCGAACGCCGCGTGGTGTACGACTTCGTCAACGTCGTGCACGGCGAAGCCACCCTCAAGCAGGCCCTGATCAAGGACAAGCGCTTCGACAACCTGTACGTGCTGGCGGCCTCGCAGACCCGCGACAAGGACGCACTGACCCAGGAAGGCGTGGGCAAGGTCCTGAAGGACCTGGCCGCCGACGGCTTCGACTACATCATCTGCGACTCCCCGGCCGGCATCGAGAAGGGCGCCTTCCTGGCGATGTACTTCGCCGACCGCGCGGTGGTGGTGGTGAACCCGGAAGTGTCGTCGGTGCGCGACTCCGACCGCATCATCGGCCTGCTCGATTCGAAGACCCACAAGGCCGAATCCGGCCAGGACGTGCCGGCCTTCCTGCTGCTGACGCGCTACACCCCGCTGCGCGTGGAAAGCGGCGAGATGCTGAGCATCGCCGACGTCGAGGAAGTCCTCGGCCTGAAGGCGATCGGCGTGATTCCGGAATCGGGCGACGTGCTCAACGCCTCCAACAAGGGCGAGCCGGTCATCCTGGATGTCGAATCCGCTGCCGGCCAGGCCTATGAAGACGCCGTCGCGCGCATCCTCGGCGAAGAACGCCCGATGCGCTTCACCAACGTCGAGAAGAAGGGCTTCTTCAGCAAGCTGTTCGGAGGGTAAGCATGGGCCTGTTTGATTTCCTCAAAGCGAAGAAGACCACCGCCGAAACCGCCAAGAACCGCCTGCAGATCATCATCGCGCAGGAACGCAGCCACCGTGGTGGCCCGGACTACCTGCCGCTGCTGCAGCGCGAGCTGCTGGAAGTGATCAAGAAGTACGTGAACATCGACGTCGATGCGGTGAAGGTCGACCTGGTGAAGGATGGCCAGCACGATGTGCTGGACATCTCCGTGGCGCTGCCGGAAGGCCCGGACAAACCCTGATCCCCTGCCCCGCCCGTGCCTGCATGGGCGGGGCTGCCTGACCCGCATGACCGATACGACAACCGCCGTGGACATCACCTGCGTGGGCGACATCGCCTTCGCCGATGCGCAGTGCCTGCTCGCCGCGCATGGCCTGCGGCTGCACCACGTGGCCGCCGGCGAGCCGATTCCCGGCAGCTACTGGGGCGAGCCCGAGGCGGGCATCATCGCCAGCAACGTCTACGTGCGCGATGACACGCCCGTGCACTCGATGCTGCATGAGGCCTGCCACCTGATCGTACTTCCGCCGGAGCGGCGGGCGCAGGTGCATACCGATGCCACCGACTCGGTGGCCGAGGAAGACGCGACCTGCTACCTGCAGATCGTGCTGGCCGGGCAGCTGCCCGGTGTTGGCAGTGCGCGGTTGATGGCCGACATGGATGCCTGGGGGTACACGTATCGGCTGGGGTCGACACAGGCGTGGTTCGAGCAGGACGCCGAAGACGCGAAGGCGTGGTTGATCGAACGCGGGTTGCCAGTGGCGTAAGGCGCTGGCGCGGTTGGCCACGGGCGCGTGGCGACGCGCCGGACCTTGCGGCGCCCCTCTTTCCACTCGGCGTGGTTCGAGCAGGACGCCGAAGACGCGAAGGCGTGGTTGATCGAACGCGGATTGCCGGTGGCGTGATTCACCTGGAACCGGGGTCAGATCCCTTTTGCGTCGCAAAAGGGAGCTGACCCCATCACCCCATCGCCGTATCAGCCCTGCCCGGCCAGTGCGCGCAGGGTGATGCCGACGATGTAGGCCAGGTAGGTGCCGGTGGCATAGCCCATCGTGCCCAGCAGCACGCCCACCGGCGCCAGGGCCGGATGGAACGCGGCCGCCACCACCGGCGCCGAGGCCGGGCCACCGATGTTCGACTGCGAACCGATGGCGAAATAGAAGAACGGCACCTTCAGCAGCTTGCCCAGGCACCACAGCAGCACGATGTGCACGGCGATCCAGATCAGGCCAAGCAGGAACAGCCACGGGCGATCCAGCAGCGCCAGCAGATCCATCTGCATGCCGATGCAGGCGATCAGGAAGTACAGCAGCAACGAACCCAGCCGCGATGCACCCGCCCCTTCCAGGTTGCGTGCGCGGGTGAAACTCAGGCTCAGGCCCAGCGTGGTCGACAGCACCACCACCCACACGAACGGCGCGTCCAGGCTGAACTGCGACGCCCAGCTGACGTTGGCCTTGAACCAGGCCGCCAGCGGCGCACCGATCGCATGCGACAGGCCGACGCCGCCGAAGGCCACCGCCACGATCAGCATCAGGTCGGTCAGGCTGGGAATGCGTTCGTGCTCGGCCTGGAAGCGCGCGATGCGTTCCTTCAGTTCATCGATGGCCGAGGTATCAGCGCCACTGCGTGCATCGATCTTCGCTGCACGTCCTGCCAGGAAGATCAGCGCGGCCATCCACACGTAACCGACACCGACATCGACCACCGCGAACTGGCCAAAGGTGGTCGCGTTGACGTCGAACACTTCGCGCATCGCCAGCATGTTGGCACCACCACCGATCCAGCTGCCGGCCAGTGCCGCCATGCCGGCCCAGGTATCGCCGGCCACGGTGTCGGGATGGATCGCGCGCATCACCAGGAACGCCACCACCGCACCGAGCATGATGCTGGCCGAGGCGCCCAGGTACATCAGTACCAGCTTCGGGCCGAGCCGCAGGATGCCCTTGATATCCACTGCCAGGGTCAGCAGGATCAGCGCCGCCGGCAACAGGATGTCGCGCGCGATCGGGTTGTAGAGCTTGGTGTTCTGGCCGTCGATCAGGCCGACGGTGTTGTAGATGCCGGGAATCAGGTAGCACAGCAGCAGCGCTGGCACGAACGTATAGAAGCGCTTCCACAGGCCCTGCTCGCGCGAGGCGGTCCAGAACACGGCGCCAAGAGTGGCGGCGATCAAACCGAAGACGACGATGTCGTTCTGGATCAGGGCAGTCGAAGGCATGCAGGCGCTCTGGTAGAGCCGGCCGCTGGCCGGCTGCTGGTGGCGGCAGATCAGGAAGGTGTGCCGACCAACGGTCGGCACCCACCGGTAAAGCAGATGGTGAAACAGAAGCGCCGCCCCGGAGGGCGGCGCCGCAACCATCAGTTGCCGATGTGCTGCTTCAGCCAGGCATTGACGGTGTCATGCCACAGGATGCTGTTGTTCGGCTTCAGCACCCAGTGGTTTTCATCCGGGAAGTACAGGAACTTCGATTCGATGCCCTGGCGCTGGGCAGCGGTGAACGCGGCCAGGCCCTGCTCGACCGGGATGCGGAAGTCCTGCTGGCCGTGGATGACCAGGATCGGCTTCTTCCAGTCCGCCACGTGGTTGACCGGGTTGAACTTCTCGTAGTTCGCCGCCTTCTGGTACGGCGTACCGCCCTGCTCCCACTCGGTGAACCACAGTTCTTCGGTGGCGTAGCCCATCATGCGCTGGTCGAACACGCCGTCATGGTTGACCAGGCACTTGAACGGGCCGTTCCAGTTGCCGGCAATCCAGTTGACCATGAAGCCGCCGTAGCTGGCGCCCAGCGCACAGGCCTTGTCACCATTGAGGAAGGAATACTTCTTCAGCGCCGCATCCCAGCCCTTCTGCAGGTCTTCCAGCGGGCGGTCGCCCCAGTGCTGGCTGATCGCATCGGTGAACGCCTGGCCGTAGCCGGTGGAGCCGTGGAAGTCGATCATCACCACCGCATAGCCCTGGCCCGCGTAGGTCTGCGGATTCCAGCGGTAGCTCCAGCCATTGCCGAAGCTGCCCTGCGGGCCGCCGTGGATCAGGAACGCGACCGGGTACGACTTGCCTTCCTGGTAGTTGTGCGGCTTGACCACGTAGCCATGCACGGTGTCGTTGTTCCAGCCCTTGAACTCGAACTGCTCGTAGTCGCCGAAGCTGACATCCTTGAGCACCTCACCAGCGGCCGGGGTCAGCGCGCGCAGCTCGCCGATGGCTTCGCCCGCGGCCGGCAGCAAGCCAACCAGCACCTGGTCGTTGCTCTTCAGGCTGTTGCGGGTGATCGCCACGCTGTTGCCGGCCACATCGACCGAGGTCACGCTGCCGTCGCCGATCAGCTTGGTGGCCTTGCCGCTGGCCACGTCGATCTGGAACAGCGGGTGTTCGCCGAGGTCATCGGCAGTGGTGTAGATGCTGGCGCCGTCGGCGGACAGGGTGATGCCGCCAGCCGAACGATCCCACTGCGGGGCGATCTCTCGGGTCTTGCCACTGGCCAGGTCCATCGCCATCAGGCCGAAGCGGTCAGCCTCGAAGCCCGGGCGCTTCATCGCGCGGTAGAACAGGGTCTTGCCGTCGGCACTGAACACCGGGCCGGCATCCCAGGCCGGGTTGGAGGCGGTCAGGTTGACCGGCGCCTGCTTGCCCGCCGCGTCGAAGCGGTACAGGTCGAAGTTGGTCGACCACGGCTCCTGCTTGCCGGCCACGCGGATGCTGGCGACCACGCTGGCGCCATCCGGCGACCACGCGAAATCATCATTGCCGCCGAACGGCTTGGACGGGGCATCACCGTCGATGGTGGCGCTCAGCGCGGAAGCGCCCTTGACCGGACCGGCCTTGGCTGCCGGCAGCGGCGCGACGAACAGGGTGTTGCGGCGGCCGTCGTTCCAGGTATCCCAGTGGCGCACGAACAGCGAATCGAAGACCTTTCCACTGGCCTTGGCGCCGGCGACGTCCTTGAGCTTCTTCTCGGTGCAGGCCAGGTCCGAGGCACAGGCCTGGAACACGCCGGCGCTGAACAGCACGCGGTCGTCCTGCGGCGACACGTGGTAGCTGTCCACGTCGACCGGGAAGTCGGTCAGCTGGCGCGGGGCGCCGCCGCTGACCGGCTGCGCGTACAGCTGCTGGCTGCCGTTCCTGGCGCTGAGGAAATACACGGTCTGGCCATCGGCCGACAGCGAAGCGGAATTGACGTTCCAGCCGGCCGGGGTGATCTGCTTCGGCGGTGCTGCGTCGCGGGTACGCAGGTTGCGCGCGTACAGCGCGGTGGAGGCCTTCAGGTTGGCATCCACGCTGCGCTTGGCGAACACCACGGTGCCGCCGTCAGCGGTCAGTACCGGCGCGGAGACGCGGTCCATGGCCACCATGTCGCGGACTTCCAGGCCACGGGCAGCGGCGACGCTGGGCAGGGCGGCCAGCAGGCTCAGTGGCAGCAGGGCATGACGCAGTTTCATCGGGGTCTCCGCAGGACGGCAAAAAACCGATGGTAGGCCCGTGCGGCCGGGGCTGCCAAGGCCATCGGTCATGGCTGCCGGTGGGGCGCGGCCCCGCCGCCAGAAAAAGCAAACCGCGCCGTGGCGCGGTTTGTGGGGACACCGGGGTCGGATCCGATTCCGACGGAATCGGCTCTGACCCCAGACGCTGTCAACCCGGGGTCAGAGCCCTTCCCTGCGGGAAGGGATCCGACCCCAACCCTTACGCCATGGCGCGCTTGCCGGTGCGGTAGATCAGCCAGCCGACCAGGAACAGCACGGCCAGGCCGATCCACTGTGCGCCCGGCAGGTGGAACGGCACGGCCAGCACGTCGGCGCGACTGCTCACCACGATCGGAATCGCGATGGCGATGCCCATCAGCGCTTCGCCGGTGATCAGGCCGGCGGCGAACAGCACGCCCGGCTTGTGCACGCGGTCGCGACCTTCTTCGTCATCGGCACGCACCTTGTGGAAGCGCTCGACCAGGTAGGCGATCAGGCCGCCGAGGAAGATCGGCACCATCAGTTCCAGCGGCAGGTAGATGCCGATGGCGGCGGCCAGCACCGGCACGCGGAAGCGGGCGTTGCGCGACTTCAGCCAGCTGTCGAACGCGATGATGGCGGCACCGACCACGGCACCGATGCCGATGAAGGTCCACGGCAGTTCACCACCGAACAGGCCCTTGGCCACCGAGGCCATCAGGTTGGCCTGCGGCGCGGCCAGCGCGTTCGGGTGCAGCTCCGACTTCACGCCGATGCCGTAGGCGGTGGCCAGCAGGTTCAGCACCGGGGCCATGATCAGCGCGCAGGAGAACGCACCGATGCCCAGCATCAGCTGCTGCTTCCACGGGGTGGCACCGACGATGTAACCGGCCTTGAGGTCCTGCAGGTTGTCACCGCCGACCGCTGCAGCACAGCACACCACCGCGCCGATCATGATCGCGGCCACCGCGCCCAGCGGCGCGCCGAAGGCGCCGACCGGCTGCAGGCCATCCTTGCCCAGCAGCACCACCAGCACGGCCGAAGCGAACAGGATGGTGGAGATGGTGATGCCCGAAACCGGGTTGTTGGACGAGCCGATCAGGCCAGCCAGGTAGGCTGAGACCGAGACGAACAGGAAGCCAGCGACGATCATGATGAGGGTCATCGGGATGGACACGTGCCACTGCCCGACGATGGCCTGGTACAGGGCCAGCAGCGGCAGCACGAACACCACCAGGGCGACGAGCATCCACTTCATCGGCAGGTCGCGCTCGGTGTGCGCCAGCACCGGGCCACCGCTCTTGCGGGCGGCGGCAAAGCCGCTCTTGACACCGTTGAGCAGCGACTTGCGCAGCGAGATCAGGGTCCAGATGCCACCGATCAGCATCGCACCGACGCCCAGGTAGCGCATCTTCGCGCCCCAGATGGCGAACGCGGCCTCGGTGGACGAGGCAGCGGCAACCGACGCGGCCAGCGCCGGGTCGGTGTTCATGAAGAACGCCTGGTAGATCGGGATGGCAATGTGCCAGGTCAGGATCGAGCCGGACACCACCACGATGCCGACGTTGAGGCCGACGATGTAGCCCACGCCCAGCAGTGCCGGCGACAGGTTGGTGCCGATGAAGGCGGTGACCTTGGAACTGCCGACGTAGGCCGAGGTGGCCCAGGCATCGGGAATCAGGCGCATGCCGCTTTCCGCGGCCAGCTTGACGAAGGCACCGATCACCGCCGACAGGCCGAGGATCTTCAGGCCCGGGCCCGGGTTCTCACCGGCCTTGAGCACTTCGGCCGCAGCCTTGCCTTCCGGGAACGGCAGCGGGTCTTCGACAATCATCGAACGGCGCAGCGGCACCGAGAACAGCACGCCCAACAGGCCACCGAGGCCGGCGATGCCCAGCACCCACCAGTACTTGAAGTCCGGCCAGTAGCCCATGATCACCAGCGCGGGGATGGTGAAGATCACACCGGCGGCGATCGACGAACCGGCCGAGGCGCCGGTCTGCACGATGTTGTTCTCGAGGATGGAGCCACCGCCCAGCAGGCGCAGCACGCCCATGGAAATCACCGCGGCGGGAATGGCGGTGGCGATGGTCAGGCCTGCGAACAGACCGAGGTAGGCGTTTGCGGCCGACAGCACCACCGCCAGCACGATGGCCAGGGCCACTGCGCGGAAGGTGAGCTGCTTGGGCGCAGTGTCGTGGTTCATGGAAGCCCCTGCTGGCAAAAAATCCCTGCCACGCTAGCGTTCAGGGGGCGGCAAGTCCAGTGCGGTTCGGGAGGGTTGCGGCCAGGTCGGCAGTGAGATAGTCGCTTCTGGCCAAACTCGGCCAACGCATCAAGCGCATGGGGCACATCCCGGACGGCTGCCGGGCCTCGCGGTCTCTTGTCCTGCAGGGGCCAGGCCAACCAGTCCTGCAGCATTCCAGCCATCATCGTTTGAAGTGCCTCAACGCCCCGTGCATCGTGTTCATGATCTGAACCGATGACGCTGAGCCGCCCGATGAACAACCCACTGCGGATCCGCCCGATCAAATCACCGGTCGTGGCTCTCGTGACCCTGATCTGCCTGATGCCGCTTTGCGACTACGCATCTGCCTGGAGCCGCATTGGCGAAGTCGAGATCACCGACCACGCCGGCAAACCCTGTTTCGGACTACCCAAGAAAGAGCGCAAGCGTATCGGTAAAACTCCGGAGGTGTTTGGTGTGGAGGTGCATGACGCAATTGCTCCACCGCTGCGGCGGCAATGGTCTTTCTACTTTGCCCATCCCGCATCAATCCCACTTCCACCCGGAGCCTGCGTGGTCTACGGAGAAGTGCCAGTCAACGCCATTTCAAGGCAAGCGGCCATGCCACTGCAGCCCGGACGCCTGTACGACGTTTCGCTGTCGGCCACCAGGACCGGCGCCACGCAATACCACAGCGCCCGATTCTGCTTGAAGGCCAACCCCGACGGGAGCCTGCGAGCGATCCAGGTCCACTACGACGAGGCACTGGGCTGGAGCCCCTCGGTTTGCCTGCCCTGAGCCGACGCGCGCGCTCGTCGGAGCAGCCCAGCACGCGCTGGAAGTACGCAATTGTTATGTTATATCCTGTCACGCCGACCGAACCTCGTACGTGGCCCCTTCCCCCACTAACCGCCTGGCCTCCATCGACCAGCTGCGCGGCACCGTGATGCTGTTGATGCTGCTGGACCACGTGCGTGAGACCTTCTTCCTGCAGCACCAGGTGAGCGACCCGATGGACGCAGCGACGGTCTCCCCTGCGCTGTTCGCCTGCCGTCTGCTGGCCCACCTGTGCGCCCCCGTGTTCGTGCTGCTGACCGGGCTGTCGGCCTGGCTGTACGGCCAGCGCCAGGCGGATCCGCGCGGGGCCACAGCTGCGTTCCTGCTCAAGCGCGGGCTGGTCCTGGTGGTGCTGGAACTGACCCTGGTGAATTTCGCCTGGACCTTCCAGCTGCCGCCGGAAACGCTGTACCTGCAGGTGATCTGGGCCATCGGGCTGAGCATGATCGCACTGGCCGGGCTGCTATGGCTGCCCCGCCCCGTCCTGCTGGCGGTCGCGGTCGCGGTGGTGGCCGGGCACAACCTGTTCGACGGCTTACGGGTGCAAGGCAATGGCCTGCTGGCGCTATTGTGGAAAGTGCTGCACCAGCGCGACTGGATCGAGGCCGGCGCGCTGCGCCTGCGCACCTCCTATCCAGTACTGCCGTGGATCGGGGTGATTGCGCTGGGTTATCTGATGGGGCCCTGGTTCGGCCGCGCGCGCGCGCCGGAGCAGCGCCAGCGCTGGCTGCTGTGGGCAGGCGTCAGCGCGCTGGCCCTGTTCGCGCT
This sequence comes from Stenotrophomonas sp., assembly GCF_059505245.1. Classification (NCBI taxonomy): domain Bacteria; kingdom Pseudomonadati; phylum Pseudomonadota; class Gammaproteobacteria; order Lysobacterales; family Lysobacteraceae; genus Stenotrophomonas; species Stenotrophomonas sp. The sequence continues at coordinate 110,818 of NZ_JCACKF010000015.1, read as the reverse complement.
GCTGCGGTTCGCCAACCAGTATGGGGATGCTCCCTGGTCGTACCAGACCACTACGCTGCGCACGTGGTTGAGCATCTTCAACGTCACCAAGTACCCGCCGTCATTGCAGTTCCTGTTGCTGACCCTGGGCGTGGGGCTGTTGCTGCTGCGCTTGTACGAATGGCCGCCCCTCGCGCGTGCGCTGCGCCCGCTGTCCGATATCGGCGCCGCGCCGATGTTCTTCTACCTGCTGCACCTGTACGTGCTGAAAGGGCTGTACCTGGCCGCGTTGGCGGCCTGGGGGCCGACCCATGGCGAACTGTATGCCCTGGATTCGGTCAGCGGCCTGCTGCTGGTGGCCTGTGCGCTGGCGGTGGTGCTGTACCCGCCGACGCGGGCCTTCGCGCGGTTCAAAGCGCGAAGGCGCGATCTGCCTTGGTTGCGATACCTGTGAGCGGTGGCCGCCGGGGGAGCGCCATCCCTGCATGGCGTGGATCCACCGGCGGCTGCCTGCCCAGGCCCAGAGGCCTATAATCGCGCCCTTTCCGCTGTCCCCGCCGTCGATGACCGTTGCCGCCTCTGCTTCCGACGACTTCCTGGGCCACCCCAAGGGCGTCTACGTCTGCTTCTTCACTGAAATGTGGGAGCGCTTCTCCTTCTACGGCATGAAGGCGCTGTTGCTGCTGTACCTGACCAAATACCACCTGTTCGGCGACAAGGCCGGCCTGGACCTGCTCGGTGCCTACGGTGGCCTGGTGTACTGCATCCCGGTGTTCGGCGGCATGCTGGCCGACCGCTGGCTGGGCATGCGCCGGGCAGTGCTGTTCGGCGGTATCCTGCTGGTACTCGGCCACCTCGGCATGGCCTTCGAGGGCCACGCCGCGTACCGGGTGAACGGCGAAGTGGTGCGCGACACCTCGGCGCTGGCGGTGACCTACCTGTCGCTGGCGCTGATCATCATGGGCGTCGGCTTCCTGAAGCCGAACATCTCCACCATTGTCGGCAAGCTGTACGCCAAGGACGACCCGCGTCGCGACTCGGGCTTTTCGCTGTTCTACGCCGGCATCAACCTCGGCGCGCTGTTCTCGTCCCTGGTGTGTGGCTTCCTCGGTGAGGCCTACGGCTGGAAGTACGGTTTCGGTGCGGCCGGCATCGGCATGCTGGCCGGCCTGGCGATGTTCCTGTGGGGCCAGAAGTACCTGCAGGGCCATGCCGAACCGCCGCAACCGGCGGCGCTGAAGCAGAAGGTGCTGGGCTTGCCACGCGAATGGCTCATCTATCTGTGCGCGGTGCTCGGCGTGCTTCCGGTGGCATGGCTGATGTGGGCCGCCGGCAACGGCGCGTTCGCGCTGGGCGGTGAAATCAGCCTGGCGCTGATGCTGATGCTGGTGGTGCTGGGCGGCGTGCTGGTCTGGTTCGCCTGGTTCACCGGCACGAAATGCACGCCGGTGCAGCGCCAGCAGATGATCGCGCTGATGGTGCTGATCTTCATGGCGCTGGTGTTCTTCACGATGTACGAGCAGTCCTACGGCTCGTGGGTGACCTTCACCGACCGCCTGCTGACCAAGGACATCGTGCCCTCGCTGGTGATCACCGGCGGCACGCCGCTGCCGTGGTCGATCCTCTCGCTGCTGCTGGCACCGCTCGGCTTCGTGGTCAGCGCGCGCCTGTCGGAACGGCGCCCGGGCTCGGCCGCGCCGCGCACGTTCTTCGCCGCCATCGTCGTACTGATGCTGGTGCTGCTGGTGCGCGACTGCCTGGTGATTCCGCAGACCGCCGGCTCGCTGACCTACCTCGGCGGCCTGTTCCTGGTGCTGCTCGCTCCGGCCTTCGCCGCGCTGTGGACGTGGATGGACCGCCGCGGCTGGGAACCGGGCAAGCCGGTGAAGTCGGCCTGGGGCCTGGTGATCGGCGCGCTGTCGTTCGTGCCGCTGGCGCTGGCCGCACAGCAGGTGGGCGCCACCGGCGAGATGGCCAGCGTGTGGTGGCTGGTGCTGGCCTACTTCCTGCTGGCCAGCGGCGAGATGTGCCTCTCGCCGGTCGGCCTGTCGGCGGTGACCCAGCTGGCCGTGCCGCGGGTGATGAGCCTGATGATGGGCACCTGGTTCCTGGCCACCGCATTCTCGGAAACGCTGGCCGCGCTGTTCGGCAAGCTGGCCGCGATCGAGGTGCCGGAAGGCGAATCGCTGGACATGGTGGCTGCCGCCGGTGCCTACGCGCACCTGTTCTGGCTGCTGATGTGGATCGGCCTGGGTTGCGCGTTGGCGGCCTTCATCGCCGCGCCGCTGGTGAAGAAGATGATGCACGGGGTGAAGTAAGTCCCGACGTCATTGCCAACCGCCACGCATGGCGTCGGCCATCTGCAGCCGCATGCTCTGGATTTTGTCGCGGGTATCTTCGTCCAGGGCTGAAGGATCGATGTTCTGCACGCGCAGCACGTCCGGCAGGAAGCGGCTGATGTTGGACGGCTTGCCCCACTCGTCGACCACCGGCGTCGGCAGCAGCGTGCGCGCCTGCAAAGCCGCGTGCGCGCCGACGGGCAAGTCCCAACGCTGGGCATGCGCGCTCCAGCCGAGGGTGGTGAAGCCGATCAGGGTGGTACTTCCGACGCTGCCGATGGACGTGCGCAACGCCCCCAACACCTGCCGGTAGTGCTGTTCCAGCGCATCTTTTGGAAGGGATGCGGCCATCTCCGGCACCGCAATGGCATCCAGCGCCGGTACCGTGCATCGAACTTCCATGCGCGCGCGCCGGCCTTCTTCGTCGATGAGCTGTGCTCGCACCGGCTGACATTGCAGGGGCGAGACCGCTGCCGCGGCAACATAGGCCTCCACATCACTGCGCAGTGACTCGCGCAGAACGGGCGGTATCCATAGCAGGATCTGGGTGGTCAGCTCCTCCGAGGCCGGTTGTCCAAGGGCCTGTTCACTGAAGTCTGCGAACAGCGCCTTCTGTGCGACTGCATCCACGGGCCGCACTTCGTCCATGGAGATCGACCGTCTGGCGAGTGCCTCGACCAGCCGCCGATCACCGGACCACGCGCGCCCCTTCCAGAACGAAAGCAGCTGCATGTCACCACCGTCTGCCTGGGGCCAGTGCCGATCACGCGCCATGCCCGCCTGCAGATCGGCAAGCAACTGCCCCGCTACCGGGCGGCGCCCCTGCTTGAGCACGTCTATCGCGGCCAACGCGAGAACCCTGTGAGCCGAAATGTAGGAGGTGATGCATCGGTATTGAACGTCGACAACCGTTGCATGAGCCGGCAGCGGGGTGTCCCCGAAGCGCTCCAACGCATAACCGTGCAGCGGCGCATTCTCCGGCTGTTGCTTGACGCCGTGCGCCATGCAGCGCGAAGCGCCAGCGCTGTTGGCGTCCGCCAGCAGTTTCCGCGCTGCCTGCGCTTCGGACCCCGCTGCTTCCACACCGTACAGCGCGTCAATCCAGCTGTCCGTCAGCCCGGTTGCCAATGCAATCGCGCGGGTCATCATCCTGACCTCGCGCTCAGCGTCCGCGGGCATGTCGACCGCGGCCCCCGTCAACCATCGATGCAGCTGCAACCCCTCCTCGTGGACCGCGCCGGTAGCGAGCAGCGAGCGTGCGACTTCATCGGCCTCGTAGCGTTCCCCCACCTCGGCTTGCACGTCCAGGACCAGCAAGCCGAGACAGGCGAATGCCAGCGTTCCGCACCGGGCAAGCACAGGTGTGCATCGATCAGGGAGGGCCATGGCAACACCGTATCGGGGAAACAAGCATGATCCCCACGCAGCAGGCACATATGCCATGCAACTTGTTTCAAATACGATCTGTGCGGTCATCGCACCTCAGCGCCTGCGGGGGACCACTCCCCCGCAGGCACTGGGCTCAGGGCGCCTTGTCCTTGCCGGCCACGGGCGCGGTCGTCGCGGTCTTGCCCCCCAGGCTGCGCGCCAGGAACGCCAGCAGCTTGTCGTAGTACTCGCTGCGATGCGCCTCGGTGTAGAAGCCGTGGCCTTCGGTCTTGTAGTACAGGCTTTCCACCGGTGTGCCGGCGCGCTTGAGCGCCGCTTCCATGCGCTCGGTATGCTGGATCGGCGCACGCTTGTCTTCGCCACCGGCGGCGAGGAACACCGGCACCTTGATCCGTTCGGCCAGGTTCACCGGCGACACCGCGCCCAGCTTGGCCGGATCACCCAGCCATTCGCGCAGGTAGGTCACGCCTGAGCCGCGGTCCTGGATATCGCCACGGGTGTACATCATCGGCAGGTCGTAGACCCCCACATAGCCGGCCGCGCACTGATACAGCCCGGGTTCGCGGGCCGCCCCCATCATCGCCGAGTAGGCCCCGTAGCTGGCGCCATAGATGCAGATGCGACGAGCATCGGCGATGCCTTCGCTGATTGCCCAGCGGGTGGCATCGGTGACATCGTCCTGCATCGCCGCGCCCCACTGCTGCGCACCGGCCTGGGTGTGGGCCCGGCCGTAATTGCCCGACCCACGGAAGTTGACCTGCAGCACGGCATACCCGGCGGCGGCCAGCATCTGGGTTTCGCGGTCGTACTGGCCGGAATCGAAGATGTCGAACGGACCGCCATGCGGCATCACCACCATCGGCAGGTTGCGGCCGTTGCTGCCGGCCGGCAGGGTCAGGAAGCCATGCAACGGCAGCCCGTCCCGCGCCTTCAGTGCAATCGGCTTCACGCCGGCACTGCGGTCCACGTCAATCCAGTCGCTGCGGCTGATCAGGTGGTCAGCCTTGCGCGCCACCGTGTCGTAGACGTAGAAATCGCCCGGGTTCGAGCCCGACCAGGTTTCCACCAGCACGACACGGCCATCGCGGGTGCTGGAGGTGATGTAGACCGGCCCTCCGAAGGCGGCTTCCAGGCTGCGGTACAGGCGCGCCTCCGGCGACTTCTCGTCGAAGAACCGGGTACGCGGCGTATCGCCCAGATAGAGCGCGCCCACCGGCACGTGGGTGCCGGGCCGATGGATGATGCGATACGGATTGACCACCTCGTCGCGCAGCAGCGTGGCACGCTCGCCGGTCTGCGGGTTCCAGCTGACGATCGCGTCCGGGCCCTGGGTCTGCTCGACGTTGAGGTAGGCCAGGCTGTCATCGGCCGAGAAGCCGAGGGCGGTTTCGATGCGCTTGCTGACGGCCTCGTCGTTGATCAGCTTCCAGCTGTCGCCACTGCGTTCGCGGAAGTACAGCTTGTTGATGTTGTCGCTGCCCGAGCCATGCACGAAGCGCACTTCGCCGGCGCCGTCGGTGGTGAACTCGCCGCGCCGTACCGGCGAGGACGCCACCCGCGAGCGACGACCCGTAGTCACATCCATGCGATCTACGCGGGTGTACGGATCCTCGGCCAGCGGCCATACGGTCACCAGCACGTTGCGCTCGTCGCCCGGCAGGTCGTCGGCCAGGAAGGCGGCCACTGCTTCGACCTTCTTCGGCTGGATGCGGGTCCCCGGGCCCTTGCTTTCGACGCGATAGCCGGCCAGCAGTTCGCCGCGGTTGCCGTTGGCGTCGATGGCATAGAGTTCGCCGGTGGGATTGGGTTGGTCGAGCGAGCCCCACTTCTGGGCCAGGCCGATCAACAGGCGCTCGTTGCTGACCCAATCGAATTCCTGCGCGTGGTTGCGGCTGGGCGGCCAGAAACTGCCGACCACCTCCTTGTCCTTCAGGCGCAGGATCGCGATCGCGGTGCTGTCCTCCCTCGGCACCGTTGCCGCTACGTACTCGCCCCCCGGCGAGATCTTGATGTCGGTGAAGGTCTCCCGGCGCAGGTACTGCGTCAGCTCCACCGCCCCCGCGCTGCCTGCGGCAACGCCCCCGATGACGGCCAGTGCGGCCGCCAGAATCGTCCTGTGCATCCTTCCCCTGCTCCTGTGGACACCTTGTCCTGGTCTCCGATTCTAGGCAGGGCAATGGGTTTCCCGCCAGAGCCGGAAAAGACGACGGCACCGTTGCCGGTGCCGTCGTTGCCACTACCTTGGAGAGAGAGTCAGGACGTGGGTTCGGGGGGCGTGCGCCGGGTCAGTGGACCCCGCGCACCGCCAACATGAGGGCCAGGATGCTGAGGATCACGGCGATGGTGCCGTCGAGCACGCGCCAGGTGCTGGGCTTGGTGAACAGCGGCGCCAGCAGGCGTGCGCCAAGGCCCTGCGCGGTCAGCCACAGGCAGCTGGCCGTGACCACGCCCGCAGCGAAGGCCATGCGGGCATTGCCGAAGTTCTCGGCGATGGAGCCGATCACCATCATGTCCAGCCAGAAGTGCGGGTTGATCAGCGAGAAGCCGACCGCGGCCATCAGCACCGCGCGGCGGCTGCCGTCGTCGCTGTCGGCCTCGCCCATGCCACCGCCGCCGGCGATCGCGCGGCGTGCCGACTTCATCGCATACCAGGCCAGGAACGCGACACCGGTCCACAGCACGGCGGTGGTCAGCCACGGCAGCGCTGAAGTGAGCGTGCGCAGGCCGGCCACGCTGGCAAAGATGAAGATGGCATCGATGGCCGCGCAGGTGGCGACCACCGGCACGATGTGCTTGCGCAGGATGCCCTGGCGCAGAATGAAGGCGCTCTGGGCCCCGACCACGGCGAACAGGCCGATGCCGGTGGCTGCACCAGAGAACCAGGCACCGAGGCCGGTGCTGGCGGAGATGACCGAGAACATGGGATTCACTGCCTTGTATTGCTTGGGGGACGGTGCCTCGCGAAGGCGGACAGCACCGGAACGGGCGCCATTGTCGCGCCGCAACATGGAAAAGACGAGCTAAACTTCCTAAACCAACATTAGCGGAGCTTAATTCGATGCGCATCGATCACGCCCAGCTGCGCGCCCTGGCCGCGGTGATCCGCGAAGGCAGCTTCGACCGCGCCGCGCAATCGCTGAATGTCACGCCCTCGGCCATCTCGCAGCGGGTCAAGGCACTGGAGGACCGGATCGGCCGCCTGCTGGTCAAGCGTGGCACCCCGGCCACCGCGACCGCCGAGGGCCAGTTGCTGGTGCAGCTGGCCGAGCAGACCGCCCTGCTCGAACACGATGCGCTGCACCGCATGGGCCTGGCGGATGAGGACCTGCCCCAGGCCAGCATCCCGGTGGCAGTGAACCACGACAGTCTGGAAACCTGGTTTCCGCAGGCCGCGGCGCAGTTCGCGCAGGGTACCGGGACCACCCTGGACCTGCGCGTGGAGGACCAGGACCACACCGTCGAACTGCTGCGCCAGGGCACGGTGCTGGGTGCGGTGACCACGCTGGACGAGCCGGTGCAGGGCTGCCAGATCCACGCGCTGGGCAGCATCCGCTATGCAGCGACCTGCACCCCCGAATTCCGCGAACGCCACTTCGCCAAGGGCGTGACCGCGCAGGCACTGGCGCAGGCACCGGTTCTGGTGTTCAACCGCAAGGACGAAATGCAGTCGCGCTTTGCCCGGCGCATGGCCGGCGATGACCTGCCCAGCACCGCACCGACCTGGTGGATTCCCTCCACCCGCGCCTTTGTGCAGGCCAACCTGGGCGGCATGGGCTGGACGATGAATCCGCTGCCGCTGGTCAAGCGGCACCTGGACGCCGGCCGCCTGGTCTACGTACGCCAGCGCGCGTGGGAAGACGTGCCGCTGTACTGGCAGCACTGGAAGGGCGACGTGCAGACCATGGCCCTGCTGACCCGCGCCGTGCTGGATGCATCCTCGGCATTGATCCGGCGCAAGCGCTGACGCACAGCGCAAAAAGGGGACGGAGGGGATTAAGTCGTTTAAGGCCAATACGACATCCAAGGCAAATACGGCTTAATCCCCTCCGTCCCCTTTTTCGGGGCTCCATCGGATCTCCATCAAGCCTACACACCGGGTCCATGCGCGATGCGGATACTGGCGGGCCGACCATTACAAGGATGTCCGGCATGCCCGTGTACCTGCGCGATGCCCGCCCCGAGGATGCCGCTGCCTGCATCGACCTGCGTGGGCGCACCCGCGAGAACGCCTTCAGCGCCGAGCAGCTGGCCCAGCTGGGCATCACTGTGGACAGCTGGGCGGCCGGCATCGCCCAGGGCGATTCGATCGGCCGCGTCGCCTGGGAGGGCGAGCGCATGGCCGGCTACTGCTTCGCCGACCGCGACAGCGGCGAGGTGCTGGTGCTGGCCCTGCTGCCGGACTACGAGGGCCGCGGCATCGGCCGCCAGCTGCTGCAGGAAGTGGTCAGCCTGACCCGCGATGCCGGCCACCGGCGGCTGTTCCTGGCCTGCTCGGCCGACCCGCGTTCGCGCTCGCACGGCTTCTACCGCCGCCTGGGCTGGCGCCCGACCGGCGGGGTCGATGAGGCTGGCGACGAGATCCTTGAGCTGGTCTGATCCCACCGTCGCCGGGCATCGCCTGCCGCCCATGCGGCAGCACCGCGAAACGTCGGATGCTGCGTTGCATCAAAAAAGGACCGGATCCGGTTAGAATCACCGATGGATGATGCAAGGCGTTGTTTCTTCACGCCCTTTCCCTGCCCCACGCGCATCCTGACCCCTTCCCCTCCGCCAACGATCCCGCCCCCATGAAGAAATTTGGCAAGGCTCTTCTCGCCCTGCTCGTGCTGCTGTTGCTGGCCGCCGCGCTGTTCCTGTACTGGCCGCTGACCCAGCGCTCGGTGCCCGCCGCCAGCAACGACAAGCCCGTCGATGTTGTGCTGGTCGGCGCCGGCATCATGAGCATCACCCTGGCCACCTACCTGCAGGAACTGCAGCCGGACTGGAACATCCAGGTCTACGAACGCCTCGACGGCGTCGCCGGTGAAAGCTCCGATGGCTGGAACAACGCCGGCACCGGCCACTCGGCGTTCGCCGAACTGAACTACACCCCGGAACTGCCCGACGGCAGCATCGAGACCAAGCGCGCGGTCGGCATCGCCGAATCGTTCGAGGTCTCGCGCCAGTTCTGGTCGCACCAGGTGAAGGAGGGCCGGCTGAGCCAGCCCAGCGACTTCATCAACCCGACCCCGCACATGAGCTTCGTCTGGGGCGATGACAACATCGCCTACCTGCACAAGCGCCAGCAGGCCCTGGTCAAGAACCCGCTGTTCTACGGCATGCAGTACTCCGAGGATCCGGCCCAGATCAAGCAGTGGGCCCCGCTGCTGATGGAAGGCCGTGACCCGAAGCAGAAGGTTGCCGCAACCTGGATGCCGCTGGGCACCGACGTCAACTTCGGCGTGATCACCCGCCAGCTGACCGCCGGCCTGCAGCGCAGCCCGAACTTCAGCCTGCACCTGAACCATGAAGTGAGCGCGCTGCGGCAGAACGCCGACAAGAGCTGGAACGTGACGGTGAAGGACCTCAAGGCCGGCACCGAATCCACCACCCACGCCCGCTTCGTGTTCATCGGTGCCGGTGGCGCCGCACTGAAGCTGCTGCAGATGTCGGGCATTCCGGAATCGAAGGACTACGCCGGCTTCCCGGTCGGCGGCCAGTTCCTCGCCTTCCAGGGCCAGGACGTGACCTCGCGCCATGGGGTGAAGGCTTACGGCATGGCCGAGACCGGCTCGCCGCCGATGTCGGTGCCGCACCTGGATGCGCGCAAGCTGGACGGCAAGCCGGTGGTCCTGTTCGGGCCGTTCGCGCTGTACAGCACCAAGTTCCTCAAGCACGGCTCGTGGTGGGACCTGTATTCCTCGGTCACCCACAACAACGTTGGCCCGATGCTGGAAGTGGGCAAGGACAACCTGGACCTGGTGCAGTACCTGATGGGACAGGCGCGCCTGAACGATGCCGACCGCCAGGCCGAACTGGTCAAGTACTTCCCCAATGCCAAGCCGGGTGACTGGAAGCTGGTCACCGCCGGCCAGCGCGTGCAGATCATCAAGCGCGATCCGCTGAAGGGCCCGGTGCTGCAGTTCGGTACCGAGATCGTGACCGACAAGGACCACACCCTCGCCGCCCTGCTCGGCGCGTCGCCGGGCGCGTCGACCTCGCCGCCGATCATGCTTGACCTGATGGCCAAGGCCTTCCCGGAGCAGATGAAGGCCGGCTGGGAAACCCGCCTGCGCGAGATCGTGCCGTCGTACGGGCGCAAGCTCAACGACAGCGCCGCGCTGGTCAACGAGATCCGCACGCTGACCAGCCAGACCCTGCAGCTGCCCTACCTGGAGGTGCCGGTGGACGCGAACGCGGCATCGCCCGCTCCGGCGGCGGTTCCGGCGCCGGCCAAGGAAAAGCGCAACGCCAACGAGGAACTGCAGGCGCTGTAAGCCCGCAGTTTGCTTTCGATGCAGACGGACGGCCACCTTCGGGTGGCCGTTTGCGTTTGTGCAGGCTACGCCTGTAGAGCCGAGCCCATGCTCGGCTCCGGCAAAAAGCAGCCGAGCATCGCTCGGCTCTACAGAAAGCGATGCCCCGTGCCGGGAACCCTGCGCACAATGACGCGAATTGTAATGTTGTTAAGAATTATTTACATTTGCGTCCTGCGCAGTGACCGCGCCTCGCCCCCAGACGGACCTGACCGTGCCCGAAGCCGCCGCCCCGGGTGCTGGACGACTGTTGCCGCCCCTCCCCGCCTCCACGCTTCGAGCCCACCATGTGCCTGACCTTCGATAACCGCCTGCCCCGCCGCGCGCTGCTGCCGGCCGCCCTGTTTTCGTCGTTGACCCTGCTGGCCACGCCCAGCGCGTTCGCCGCCACTGATGGCGCAGCCGACGCCAAGACCCTGGACCGGGTCAGCGTGCGTGCCGAACAGTCGGCGCCGCCGGCCAGTACCACGCGCCTGCCGATCACCCTGCAGGAAACCCCGCAGTCGGCCACCGCGATCAGCCTGCAGCGCCTGCAGGACGAATCGCTGTTCAGCATCAATGACGTGATGCGCAACGTGACCGGCGTCAGCGTGTCCTTCTATGACACGCAACGCCCGCTGTACTACGCGCGCGGCTTCGCCATCACCGACTTCCAGGTCGACGGCATTCCCACCTACAGCGGCTCGACCAACCAGGAGTACGACACCGCCTTCTACGACCGCATCGAAGTGATCCGCGGTGCCAACGGCCTGCTCAGCGGCGCCGGCGTGCCGTCGGCCACGGTCAACCTGCTGCGCAAGCGCCCCGGCAAGGAATTCGACGCGTCGTTCGCGGTCAGCGCCGGTAGCTGGGACTACCGCCGCATGGAAGCCGACGTAACCGCGCCGCTGACCGCCGACGGCCGCTTCCGCAGCCGCGTGGTCGCCGCCTACACCGATCGTGGCCTGTATTACGACCGCTACAAGGAAAACAAGATGGCCGGCATGGCGGTGCTGGAAGGCGATGTCACCGACAGCACCACGGTTACCGTCGGCTACCAGACCCAGGACAACAACCCGACCGGTTCGACCTGGGGCACCGTGGCGTTCTTCGACAACCAGGGCAACTTCGCCCATCTGGCGCGCTCGACCAACCTGTCGCCGAAGTGGAGCTACTGGAAGCGCGAAAGCAATACCGCCTTCGCCAACCTGGAACAGCGTTTCGGCGACCACTGGCTGCTGAAGATCAACACCGCCTACACCCGCGGCAACGTGCAGAACGTGCGCCTGTACGGCACCGGCAACCCGGACCCGGTGACCGGCGCGGGCATCTACCTGCGCGCGGCCGCCGGTGATTCGAAGGACACCCGCCGCAATGTCGATGCCTACCTGACCGGCAGCTTCCCGCTGTTCGGCCGCGACCACGACCTCACCGTCGGCGCGCAGTGGTCGGACCTGGAAGGCACCACCAATACCGTGGCGCTGAACTTCCCGGGCGACTGGGCGACCTGCGGGCGTGAGCGCTGCTACTACATCCCCAACGTGTTCAACTGGAACGGCGACATCTCCGAGGTGACCTACACCCGCACCGGCGCACGCCGCGTGGCCAAGACCACGCAGAGCGGCGTCTACCTGGCCACCCGCCTGCGCCTGGCCGAGCCGCTGTCGCTGATTGCCGGTGCGCGCCTGAGCCGCTGGGAAACGCTCAGCCGCTCGTACAACGCTGCCGGCGCCTATACCGGCACCAGCGGTGCATACAAGGTGAGCGATGAGGTCACTCCGTACGTGGGCCTGGTCTACGAGATCACCCCGAACGTGTCGGCCTATGCCAGCTACACCGAGATCTTCAATCCGCAGAACTACAAGGACCGCAACGAGAACCTGCTGGCACCGGTGCAGGGCTCGAACCTGGAAGCGGGCATCAAGACGCAGTGGTTCGATGGCCGCCTGACCGCCAATGCGGCGGTGTTCGAGGCCAAGCAGGACAACTACGCGGTGCGTGACATGAGCGTGCCGGAAGGTACGCTGAGCGACGGCAGCTCGGCCTATATCGGCATCAACGGCACCAAGGCGCGCGGTTGGGAGATGGACGTCAACGGCGAGATCCTGCCGGGCTGGACGGTCAATGCCGGCTACACCCGCGTCAAGGTGACCCGCGCCGCCACCGACCTGCTGTACGCCAATCCGCCCAAGGGCCTGCTGCAGCTCAACACCCAGCTGCAGCTGCGCGGCGCGCTGGAGCGACTGAGCATCGGCGGTGGCCTGCAGTGGCAGAGCCGGGTGCAGGGCTACAACATCGCCTACCCGCTCGGCGGCACGGTGACGGTGAACCAGCCGGCGTATTCGCTGGTGCAGTTCAACGCCAACTACCGCATCAGCGACAACTGGACCGCGACGCTGAGCGTGCGCAACGCGCTGGACAAGACCTACTGGGCCAACCTGGACTACAACAACTTCGGCGAGCCGCGCTTCGTGTCGGCCAGCCTGCGCTGGAAATTCTGAGGCAGGCGGGGTTGCCGGGCTATGCCCGGCACCTTGTAGCGGGGGGGGGGGGCGGCGGGGGGGTGTTGTGGGGGGGGGGGCGGCGGGGGGGCCGGGGCCGCGGGGCGGCGGCGGCCCACAACCCCCGCACC
>NZ_JCACKF010000015.1:0-97975 GCF_059505245.1 Stenotrophomonas sp. | reverse complement strand
CGCGGTTTTTTTTGGTTTTTTCTCTGTTGTTTTTTTTTTTCCGCCGGGGGGGGGGGCTTTGTTCCTTGGGGCTGCGCGGCGGCCCCCCCCCCGCTACAGGGACCTCAATCGCCGCAGCTGCCGCCGTCCCCCCCACCACCATCACTGCTGCAGTCGGAGCTGCTGTAGCTGTGATGGCTGTGGCTGTCACCGGAATAGCCAACGGAGGTGTCATGGCTTGCGCCGCCATCCCCCCGGCTGCCCGAGCCATCGGCCGTGGCCACTGCCAGGCACAGGATGGCGCCGACCAGCGGCAGCAGCCAGACCAGCAGCAGCTGCACTGCGCGGCCACCCGCCGACAGGCCATCACGCCTGACGATCACCACGGTAGCCGCCACGTTCAGGCCCAGCACCAGCAGGACCAGCAGAAGGGCAACGATCAGCATTCGGTGGCTCCATGCCTGGACTGGAGGGCATTATGGGCCTGCCAGCCCGGCAATGGCCCTGCCCGTCATGAAGATGGGACAATGCAGGGCGCGCCGGCCTGCTTCCAGGCCGCCGGCGCCCCCCGCACCACACGGAAGAAGAAGAACAACAACATGCTGAAAGTCATTTTCGATACCGACCCGGGCGTCGACGACGCCCTGGCCCTGCTGTACCTGCACAAGCACGCCCAGATTGACCTGATCGGCGTCACCACCACCTTCGGCAATGCCTCGGTGGAGTCGACCACGCACAACGCGCTGTACCTGAAGCAGGCCTGGGGCTTCGCCGCCCCGGTCGCGCGCGGTGCCGGTGGCCCGCTGCAGCCGGAAGCCACCCCGGAAGCCTGGCCGGTGCACATCCACGGCCACAACGGCCTGGGCAACCACCCGGTGCCGGCCGAACTGGACGTGGCCGCCGACGCGCGCCCCGCTCACCAGCTGATCATCGACCTGGTCCGCGCCCATCCGGGCGAAGTGACCCTGGTCGCGGTCGGCCGCATGACCAACCTCGCGCTGGCCCTGCAGCAAGCCCCGGACATCGCCGGCCTGGTGCGCGGCGTGGTGATCATGGGCGGCGCCTTCCACGTCAACGGCAACATCACCCCGGCCGCCGAAGCCAACATCTGGGGCGATGCCGAAGCGGCCGACGTGGTGTTCACCGCCAGCTGGCCGGTGACCGCCATCGGCCTGGACGTGACCACCCGCGTGGAAATGGACCGTGACGGTCTGGACAAGCTGGCCGCCATCGGCGGTGCCGATGCCGAACTGGTGCGTGCGCTGTCGCAGGATTACGTGGACTTCTACCTGCAGGCCGGCCACAAGGGCATGGTCGTGCACGACTGCTGCGCCTGCATCGCGCTGACCCGTCCGGAGCTGTTCCAGTTCGAGCGCGCCAGCGTGCGCGTGGCCACCGACGGTGTTGCCCGCGGCATGACCATCCCCAAGCCGGAAGGCCTGGCGTTCGGCCCCAGCGTGTGGGACGGCCACGTGGTGCAGTCGATTGCCATCGGCGTGGATGCGGCTGCAGTACTGGCCGACATCGAGCAGACCCTGAAGGTCTGACCGGCTAGCGCCTGGCCCTGCCCGGGACCGTCTCGGGCAGGGTCCACAGCACCGGCAGCACCAGCACCGCCACCAGCGCGATCATCGCGCCTGGCGCTGCTGCCCACCCGCTGCGTTCCACCCACCATTGCGCCAGCCATGGCGTTGCCCCGCCGAAGAAGGCCGTGGCCATGGTCACGCCCAGTGCCAGCCCACTCACCCGCCCTTCGCCGGGGAACTGCTCGGCCGTGGCCGGGGCCGCCACCGCGCTCACGCCACCGGCCACGCAGGCCAGCAACACCGCGGCCAGCGCGATGCCCAGCGGCGTCGCCTGCGCCATCCACGCGAACAAGGACAGCGGCAGCAGCGCTGCCAGCACGGTCAGGCCCAACAGCACCGGCCGTCGTCCGACACGGTCGGACAATGCGCCGCACAGGGGCGTGATCGCGATCACCGCCACGGCCGCAATCGTCGACAGCCACAGCGCATCGCCCTCATCGTGGCCCCGCGCATGCAGGAATGCGGGCACATAGGTGATGCCGACGTAGTAAGTAATCGAGCCCAGCGCCGAGATCGCGAACGTGCGCGCCACCGCCAGCGGATGGTTGCGCAGCACATGCTTCAGCGGCGTCGCGGGAATGCTGCCCTCGCGGCGCTGCCGCTCGAACTCCGGCGACTCGTGCATGCCCGAGCGCGCGACCAGGATCACCAGTGCCAGCGCAGCGCCGACGAAGAACGGAATACGCCAGCCCCAGCTGTCCAGCTGCGCGGGCGCGAGCAGCGCCACGGTGACCGCCGAGATCGCTACCGCCAGCAGTGCGCCTACTTCACTGGCGGCCGAGGCCAGCGAGGTCACCAGGCCACGCCGCCGCGCCGGTGCGCTTTCCAGCAGATATGCCACCACGCCGGTGTACTCACCGCCCACCGAAAACGCCATCACGCAGCGCAATACCAGCAGTAGCACGCCCGCCGTGGTACCTGCGGTGGCCGCGGTCGGCAGCAACGCAGTGGCCAGCATCGCCGCCGCCATCAACGCCATCGAAGCCAGCAGCATCCAGCGCCGGCCCAGGCGGTCGCCCAGGTGGCCGAAGCACAGCGCGCCCAGCGGGCGCATCAGGTAGGACACCGCGAAGCCTGCCAGCGTGACCAGCAGCGCCTGTTCGCCGCCGCCGAAGAACACCCGCGACAGCACCGTGGCGAAATACAGGTACAGGGTGAAGTCGTACCACTCCACTACCGTGGACAGGCCCGCCACCCACATCGAGCGCTGCCGCGCCGCGGTCATTGCGTGTTCGCCTTCAACAGCCTCGGTCCCGGTTGCGCAGGTTCGGGGCAGGATGTCATGGCCCGGGTGAAATACCGGTCATCGGCCATCCGCTGCCTGCATGTACTGGGTTTCATGGCCGGTGAAGCGCTCACCGTCAAAACCGAAGCAGAAGCGCCCTTCCTCGAACACGCGGTAGACCAGCAACGCGCCATCGAGGCAGAACTGCTGCCGGTCCACGCCCGTCTCCAGTGTCCCGTAGCCGGTAGCATCACCGCCCTTTCCCGCCGGCCCGGTGGAGGCATCGAACGGCAGTGGCGTCGCCCTGCCCGTGCGGGTATCGACCAGCACCAGCGTGCGCTGGAAATACTCCGGACGATCATCGACCTGTACCAGCAGGTAGTGCCGGTTGAAATTGGGTTTCTGATGCTGGAGGGCATCTTCGATGGCTGCGCGGTGCCGCGCATCGCAGAAGTCGACCGGGCTGTAGCGGTAACTGCAACCGTCGTGGTCGTAGGGCAGGTTCATGCCGGAATAGCTGATGCTTCCCTCGCTGTCCACGTCGTGGCCCAGTTCCGGGGTGCTGCACAGCAGCCACGAACGCTGCGCATCTTCGGGATCGGCCATCAGCTTCGGCTCGCGGCCCGCCTCGTAAGCCGCATCACCCGGGAAGTCCTGGCCGAAACGCTGGCGGACGATGGGACGTGCCTTCTCCAGCGGCAGGCCGATCCTGGCCCCACGGAACGAAACGAATGTCATCGTCGGCAGGATCACCTCTTCCACCGGCAGCCCCTTCCACTGCCCCTGCACGCAGAACGTGGCGATCTCGTTCTCCACGTCTTCCTTGCAGGGCTTCGGCGCGTTCGCCGCCAACCAGGGATGGGCCGGGCGCCCGGTCTGCTGATCGATGTACCAGCCGTCCAGCGCGCAGGTCGGCAAGGCGTCGAGCAGCGGAGAGAGATCTGTTGCGGTGGCCGGGGCGGCAGGCGGTGTGCCCGCTGCGGGTGCGTCGGTCGGTGCGTCCGGTGTGCGCTGGCAGGCCGCCAGCGCGAGCAGACCGACCAGCAGCGCGACGTGGCGCGGGCGCTGGATTGAATGCTGCGTTCCCTGCATTGCGTGCTTCCTGGTTTCGACACTCCCTGCAGATGATCGCCGATCCCAAGGCCGTGCAGGAACGTCACAGATCCCACATCGGGGTCAGAGCCCTTCGCTCCCGCAAAGGGATCCGACCCCGCCCGTTACCCCGGCAGCTGCAGCTCAGCCATCAGCCCGCCACCCTCGCGGTTGCGCAACCGCAGCGAGCCGCCCAGCGACTGCGCCAGTTGCACCGCGATGGCCAGTCCCAGGCCAGTGCCACCGGTATCGCGATTGCGCGAGCTTTCCAGCCGATGGAACGGCGCCAGCACTGCCTGCAGCTGGTCCTCGGGGATGCCCGGGCCACGGTCGGAAATTCCGATCCATACCCTTCCGGCCTCGTCACGGCCGGCCTCGATCTCGGCAGCGCCGGCGTAGCGGAGTGCATTGTCGACCAGATTGCCGACCACCCGGCGCAGCGGCTGCGGCCAGGTCTGCACGACCAGTCCAGCGGGTGCTCCGCCACTGACCGGCTTGCCCATGTCCTCGTAATCGCCGACCACACTGGCCAGGAACGCGCCCAGGTCCATCGACACCGGCGCGCCACTGGCGACGTGGCTGCTGCGCGCATAGGCCACACCCTCGCGCACCAGTTGCCCAAGGTGGTCGAGGTCGGCCAGCAGCCGCTGCTGGGTGCTGTCTTCAGGCAGGGTCTCCACCCGGAGCTTCATGCGCGTGATGGGGGTCTGCAGGTCATGCGAGATCGCGGCCAGGATCTGCAGGCGTTCACTGACATGGCCACGAATGCGTGCCTGCAGTGCGTTGAGCGCGGCTGCTGCGCCGCCCACTTCCGCCGGGCCATCTTCAGGCAGTGCAGGCCCGTCCTTGCCCGGCTGCAGATGCTCCACCGCATGCGACAACTGCTGCAGCGGGCGCATGGCCAGGCGCACCGCCAGCCACGCGCACACCAGCAGCAGCGCCAGCTGCACCAGCAGCACGGCGGGCAGCCAGCGCGCCAGCGGCAGGCCCGACGGGGTGACTTCAATGGTCAAGGGAGTGCCGTCGTGCAGGCGCAGTTCCACCTCGAACCGCTCCGGCAGGCGAGCCACCTGGCGCGCCTGCAACGGATAGCGGTGCTGCAGGCTGTCATCGATGATCGCCGTGACCTGGCGTGCACGATCGGTCTGCAGCCCCGGTCCGGCCGCGGCCGGGCGCAGCAGGTAACGGTAGGTGCGCCGCTCCAGCCGCGGCACCCAGGCATCGCGCTGGTCCGCGGGCAGGTGCTCCAGCAGCGCGACACTCACGGCCACGTCTTCGTCCAGATTGCGCAGCATCATGCTGCGGGTGGACTGGTAGCGTTCGAAGAACAGCAGGCCGAAGGACAGTGCGTGGGCCAGCGCCAGTCCGCCCAGCAGCACCAGCAGCAGCCGCGCCGACAGCGTGCGCGGCCAGCGTGGGCGGCGCGCGGTGGTGTTCATTCGTCCGGCCCCAGCAACTGCACCGGCACGCTGAACACATAGCCTTCGCTGCGCACGGTCTTGATGTAGGTCGGCTCGCGTGCGTCGTCACCCAGGCGCTGCCGCACGCGGCTGACCAGCAGGTCGATCGAGCGATCGAACAGTTCGGCATCGCGGCCCTGGGTGAGGCTGAGCAGCTGGTCGCGGCTGAGCACCCGATTGGCGTGATCGAGGAATACGCGCAACAGGCGGAATTCGGCGCCACTGAGTGGATACGCGGTGTCCTGTGCATCCAGCAGATGGCGTGCGGTGGTGTCCAGGCGCCACTCGCCGAAGGCCAGCTGGCGACCGGCTTCGCTCACCTGCAGATTCGGCGGCAACATCCGGGTGCGGCGGATCACCGCATTGATGCGTGCCAGCAGTTCGCGCGAAGAGAAGGGCTTGGTCACGTAGTCATCAGCGCCCATTTCCAGGCCGATGATGCGGTCGGTTTCGTCGTCGCGGGCAGTCAGCAGCACCACCGGCACCGCACGATGCTTGCCGGCGCGCAGGTTGCGGCACAGGCTCAGTCCGTCCTCGCCCGGCATCATCACGTCCAGCACGACCAGATCCACGGCATGGGTATCCATCAGCGCGCGCATGGCCCGGCCACCGTCGGCCTGGCTCACGCGCAGGCCGTTGCGTTGCAGGTAATCGGCCAGCATCTGGCGGATCTCGCTGTCATCGTCGACGACCAGGATGTGCGGTACGTGGTTCATTGCGTTCTCGATGAGGACGAAGGTCAAGGCCGCGCGGTGCGGCCATGGTAGCGCGGCTCAGGGGTTGGCCAGCAGGCGCTGGATCTCGCTTTCGGTACGTGCGTAGTCGCCCTCGCCGTAATGGCGGTAGACCACCCGCCCCTGCCGGTCGAGCAGGTACAGTGCGGGCCAGAAGCGGTTGCCCCAGGCGTTCCAGATCCGGTACTGGTTGTCCTGCACCACCGGCCAGGCGATGTCCAACCGTGCGATGGCCTTGCGCACGTTGCCAGGCAGCCCTTCATAGGCGAACTCCGGCGTATGCACGCCGATCACCCTCAGGCCCTGCGACGCGTAGCGTGCATGCCACTGGTGGACATACGGCGCCACGTTGAGGCAGTTGCTGCAGGTGTAGGTCCAGAACTCGACCAGCACCACCTGCCCCCGCAACTGCTCCAGTGTGAGCGGCGGGCTGTTGTGCCAGGGCCCGCCACCGTCGAACCCGGCGGCGGGAACGGCCTGTGCCGGCTGCGCATCGGCCTCCGGGCTGGGCCAGGCCATCAACAGCGCAGCCCCACCCAGCACGCCCATCAGCAACGGCAGCACGTACGCACGCAGGCCGGCCATCGCTCAGCCCCCCTGCTCGGCCAGTGGCAGTTCCGCCGGCTTCACCCCCGCCGCTTCCAGGATACTGTCGGCCACCTGCGCCGGATGCGAAAGCAGCGACACATGGCTGCTGCCGATCGATTGCAGCTGCGCGCCAATGCGCTTTGCGGTGGCGGCCTGCAGCTGCGGCGACAGCATGCGATCGTCACGGCTGAGCACGTACCAGCTCGGCTTGCTGCGCCACGCCGCAACGTTCACTACTTCGCCCAGCGCGCTGGCCTTCAACGGGACCTGCGTGCTGTACAGCAGTGCGGCCGACTTCTTCATCACGTCCGGCGCGAAGTCCTGGGCGACAGCGTCAGCCGGCAACGTCAGGTAGCCGTCCCTTTCCTGCAGGCGGGCCAGGCCCGGACCGACCGGGAAGCCTTCGCCCTGTTGCGCCGATGATTGCCCTGCATCCGGTGCGAACGCCGCCACATACACCAGCGCCTGCACCTTCGGGTCATTGCCCGCTTCGGTGATGACCGTGCCACCCCAGCTGTGGCCGACCAGCACCACCTTGCCAGGCGCAGCGGCAATCGCACGACGGGTGGCGGCGACGTCGTCGGCCAACGAGGTGAGCGGATTCTGGACGGCCACCGCCGGCAGCTTCCAGTCATGCAGGGTGCTGATGACCTTGCTCCAGCTGGAGCCATCAGCGAACGCGCCGTGCACCAGGATGACGGTGGGCGGTGCAGCGGTATCGGCCCGGGCAGCGAAGGCAGGGGCGGCGGCAAGGGCGAGAGCGGCGGCCAGCAAGCAGGTACGGATCATGGGGGCACTCCGGAGTTGGGAGTGGCCATTTCCGCCTGCCGGTGTATCGGCGCTGTTTCTCCGCAGCGCGGAGTTGTACCGGACTGTAGGGCGCAGGCGGGTTTCTACAGTGGGATACATTCGCGCGCCGGTCCTGGCCGGGCGCTTTCGGGTGGATATCGCTGCCCGCACGCGGGCGCGCAACGCCCCGATGCGCATCAGCGCATCGTCTTTGTATCTGACTGTACGAAACCCCGGCCGCGGCCACAGTCGCTGACAAAACCCCTGGCAACGGCACACGTTGCCGATACCTGCGCCGCCTGGAATGGCTTCCATCGACCACTGGCCCGCAGGACACCAACATGATCAGCATCGCTTCTTCCGTGTATACGCCCCGCCTGGACGCCGTCGGCCGCTGGCTCTCGCCGTTGGCGCTGCGCACCCTGCCGGCCTGGGAGTTCTTTGAATCCGGCCGCGAGAAGCTGGGCGGCCAGAACTGGTTCGCCGACCTGGAAGGCCGCTTCCCGTTCCCGTTCTCCACACTGCCCGCGTCGCTGAACTGGCAGCTGGCCACGTGGCTGGAACTGGTGGGTGCAGTGATGCTGCTGCTCGGCCTGGCCACGCGCTCGGTGGCCTACGTCTTCTGGGTACTCACCATCGTTGCCATCGCCGCCGTGCACTGGCCCGACCAATGGAACGGCCTGGGTGAACTCTGGCAGGGCTATGCGATCACCGACCAGGGCTACGGCAACTTCAAGCTGCCGTTGCTGTTCCTGGCCATGCTGCTGCCACTGATCCTCAACGGCGGTGGCGCACTCAGCGTGGACCGGCTGCTGGCCGGCCCCGGCCGTGCCACGGCACGCGATGACGGCCTGGGTTGGGGCGTCAGCCTGATCGCCCTGCTGCTGCCGGTTGCCGCGCTGTTGCCCGGCATCGGCTTCGGCGGTGCCCTGCTCGGCGGTGTGCTGGTGCTGGGCCATCTGCTGCGCCGTCGCCGCGCCGCCTGAGCCGACTCCCCTGTTCCCGCGCGTTTCGCTTTCCGTCGCCTCTTCGGCGGCGTCCATCCCGCACGCCCCGCGTGCTTTCCCAAGGAGTCACCACCATGTCCATCTCGACCAAGAACACCTCTTCCTCCCGCCAGCCGCGCATCGGTGCCATCGGCATCGCCCTGGCCGGTGGCCTGCTGCTGGCCGGCCAGGCCGCGGCGATCCAGCCGCTGGCGATCAGCGCGGTGGCCATGAGCGCCGCCGCCGAAGGCAAGTGCGGTGAAGGCAAGTGCGGGGCCAACAAGGCCACCACCGGCAAGCCCGCCGGCAAGGCCAAGGTGGCCGAGGGCCAGTGTGGCGAAGGCAAGTGCGGCGACGCCTCGTTTGCCCGCACTGATCGCGACCACGACGGCAAGGTCTCGCGTGCCGAGTTCAATGCTGTGGCCGCCAAGCGTGCCGCCGAGTTCGACCGCATCGACACCGACCACGACGGTTACATCAGCGAGCAGGAAGCGCACGACTACCTGCGCAGCGTCTACACCGCCAACGGCAAGCCGATGCCGAAGGGCCTGTTCTCCCGCGTTGCCGATTGATCGACGTTCACCCGGCGCCGCCTTCAAGGCGGCGCTCTCTGTGGAGCATCCGCCATGTCCCTGCCCCTGCCCACCCATGCCGCCGGTCTTGGCCTGCGCCGTGGCCTGATCGACGAACTGCTGGCCATGCCGGCCGGTGCCATCGACTTCCTCGAAGTCTCCCCCGACAACTGGATCGGCGTCGGCGGTGCACACGGCGACGCGCTGCGCCAACTCAGCGAGCGCCACCCCTTGACCTGCCACGGCCTGTCGCTGTCGCTTGGCGGTCCTGATCCGCTGGACCGCACCCTGCTGGCACAGACCCGTGCCTTCCTCGACCTGCACCAGGTGCAGCTGTACAGCGAACACCTGAGCTACTGCGCCGCCGGTGGCCATGTCTACGACCTGCTGCCACTGCCGTTCACCGCCGAGGCCGTTCACCATGTCGCCGGCCGTATCGCCCAGGTGCAGGACATGCTGGGCCGACGCATCGCCGTGGAGAACATTTCCTACTACGCCGTTGCCGGCGCGGACATGAGCGAGATCGACTTCATCAACGCCGTGCTCGCCGAAGCCGACTGCGACCTGCTGCTGGACGTCAACAACGTCTTCGTCAATGCCTGCAACAACGGTTACGACGCCTTCGAATTCCTGGCCCACGTGCCGTCCCACCGTGTCGCCTCGCTGCACGTAGCGGGCCACTTCGATGAAGACGACGGCTTCAAGATCGATACCCATGGTGCGCCGGTGAAAGGCGTGGTCTGGGCGCTGTTGCGCGAGGCCTACATGCGGGTGGGCGTGCGTCCCACGCTGCTCGAGCGCGACTTCAACTTCCCGCCGCTGGCCAGGTTGCTGGCCGAGGTCGCGCAGATCCGCCAGGCACAGGCTGAGGCACGTTGGCCGGAGGTGGCCCATGGCTGAGTCGCTGGCTACCCTGCAACGGCGCTGGGCCGATCATGTGCGGGACCCTGCAAAGACCGCACCCGATGGCGTGGAGGCGCGCAGGCTGGCGGTATACCGCCGCCTGTGCATCGACAGCCTGGACACCCTGCTGGCCGGCAGCCTGCCGCGCCTGCAACAGCAGTTGGGCACGTCGCGCTGGCGCGACACCGTGGCGCACTACTACGCCCACCACACCTGCCAGACCCCGTTGTTCCCACGGATCGCCGGCGAGTTCGCGGCCTGGCTGGCAGTGCAGGACACGCTGGCACTGCCGGGCTGGGCGGCGGAACTGGCGCACTACGAGAGCACGCAGCAGTCGCTGCACATTGAACCGCGTGGCGCTGGGTGTTTGCTGCAGCGCGTACCCGAGGACAGTGATGTGCTGGCGGTTTCGCCGCTGGTGCGGGTGCTTGGGTACCGGTGGCCGGTGCATGAGGACGAGGGGCTGGAGCCGGTGTTGGGCGCAGCTCCCACGCTGCTGGTGATCCAGCGTCGCGCCGATTTCAGCCTGAAGGTCGAGCAACCGTCACCGCTGGCCTACGCGCTGCTTTCGGTCTTCGGTGACGACGGCGCGCGTGTGGATGAGGCACTGCAGGCGCTGTCCGAAACACATGACGTGGCAGCGGACGCATTGCGCATGGCCTGCGTGCCTGTTCTGGGCGAGCTGTGCGCGGCGGGCGTGCTGGTTGCATTGCCCGCTTTCTGAGGTTGCCGGCCAGCGGCCGGCACTACCCGTTCCTTGGCCGGCCGGCGGCCGGCACGACCCGCCCCCTACTTCGAGGTCTCACCATGGCTGCATCCAATACTCCCTTCCTGCACGGCTGGCGCCTGTTCGTGGCAATCGCCGTGGTCCTGATCGCGTTCGCGCTGGCTGCCTTCGCCCTGTATCCCGATGCAGCCGAAGGCAGCCGCGCGGCGATCCGGCTCACCGCCCGCACATCGTTCCTGCTGTTCCTGGGGGCATTCACGGCATCCTCCTTCGCCACCCTGCTGCCCGGCCCGTTCACCCGGTTCCTGCTGCGCGAACGGCGCATCATCGGTCTGTCCTTCGCGTTCTCGCACCTGCTGCACGCAGTCGCCATCACCAGTTTCGGCATCCTCAACCCGGCGTTCTGGCCAGCACGCTCCGCGCTGGCCAACCTCCCGGGCACGGTGGGCTACATCGCCATCCTGGCGCTGGCCATCACCTCGCACCGGGGGCTCGCCCGGCGCATGGGACCCACCGCCTGGCGTCGCCTGCACGTCACCGGCATGTGGATCATCGCGGCGGTGTTCACCTACTCGTACTTCAAGCGCGTGCCCGGCAACTTCTGGTATGCGGTGCCGTCGGCGCTGCTGTTCACCGCCTTCGTGGTGCGCTGGATCGCCAAGCGGGCGCAGGCCCTGCGTCGAAGTGCGCATGCGCGGCCGCCGCTGCGGGCGGCCTGACGGGCCGGGGTCAGATCCCTTTGCCAAAGGCAAAGGGATCTGACCCCACTTCAGGTCACGGCGCGCGGCGCAGCGTGATCAGGGTGATCTCCGAAGGCACGCCGATGCGCGCCGGGAAACCGGCCCAGAGGCCCGCGCCGTTGCCCACGTACAGCGTCATCCCATCCACGTCGTAGCGGCCGGACACGAAACCGCCATTGGCCCGCTTCACCAGCTGGTCCATGCCAATGATCTGCCCGCCATGGGTATGCCCGGACAATTGCAGCTTCACCCCGCGCGCCGCCGCCTCGCGCGCGTTGCGCGGGCGGTGGTCAAGCAGGATCACCGGTGCAGAGGGATCGGCACCGGCCAGTGCAGCGTCCAGATCCGGCAGCGGCAGGCCGTAGCGTGCGGCCACCGGATCGGTGACACCGGCGATGGTCAGCGCCGCATCGCCGCGCCGCACCTGCAGGTGGCTGTTCTCAAGCACCTGCATGCGCAGCGCGCGGAACGCCTGCATCCATTGCTGATACTGCGCGTAGTACTCATGGTTGCCGGTGATGGCAATGACGCCGTCCGGCGCCTGCAGATCGGCCAACGGGCGCGCGTCGTCACGGCGGGCCTCGACGCTGCCGTCGATCAGGTCGCCAGTGATCACGATCAGGTCCGGCTTCAGCGCGTTGCTCTCGTCCACCACGCTGCGCACCCAGTCGCCGGTCAGCAGGCGGCTGGCGTGGATGTCGGTCAGCTGCAGCACGCGATAGCCGTCGAACGCAGCAGGCAGATCCTTGATCGCCACGTCGATCTGCCTGGGCTGGGGCACGGCCATGCCCTGGCTGATGCCATAGCCACTCACAAGCAGCGCCAGCAGGCCGGCCAACGGCCGCAGCTTCGAGGCGCGCAGGGCCGATACGATGCGCGGCCAACGCAGCAGGCGCGAAAGCAGCAGGCCCACATCCAGCACCAGCATCAGCAACGCCAGCAGCAGCACCGCCGTGGAGCCGGTGGCCAGGACGGCGATGGCCATCTTCGGGATTTCCGGTGATGCCATCGTGCCCCAGAAGGTGGCCACGATGCGCAGCTGCACGGCCATGGCCACCACCAGCAGCGACAGCACGACCTTCAACCCGATGGGCATGCGCAGCGGCCAGAACAGGCGCCAGGCCACATACAGGCCCATCAACAAACCGATCGTACTCAGCACTGCAACCATCCATGACAGAAAGCGGGCCCGCCATGGTGACGGCTGCGGGCCGTGTTGTGTAGCGCCACGCCCATGCTCGGCTTCTCGACACGCAGCCGGGCATGGGCCTGGCTCTACAACAACGGGTGGTCAGGCCATTCCGTCGAGGCGCTCCACCCGCAGGCGGGCGATACGGCGCTTCTCCATTGCCAGCACGGTGATGCGCACGCCGGCCACCTCCACCGCGTCGCCGACGTCCGGCAGGCGGCCCAGCTGCTCCAGCACCAGACCCGAGATGGTCATGTAGTCGGCACTGCGGGGCAGCGACACGCCCGCCAAACGCTGCAGGTCGTCCAGGGTCAGCGCACCATCGGCCTCCCATTGATCCTCGCCCTGCGCCACCACGCCATAGCGCTCGTCCTGGGTATCGACCAGGTCACCGGCAATCGCCGCCAGCAGGTCGTTGGCGGTCACCAGGCCCTCCACGCTGCCGTACTCGTCCACCGCCACCGCCAGCGGCACCGGATGCTGGCGGATCAGTTCCAGCGCCTGCAGCGCACTGGCAGTGGACAGAACGTACTGCGGTTCGCGCAGGTTGCCCTCCAGCTGCAGTGGCTTGCCCTGCAGCAGGTCGGCCAGCACGTCCCGGCTCTGCACCACGCCACGCAGGCTGTCCAGGTCACCGTCGCCGACCAGCAGGCGCGTATGCGGCGAGGCCACCAGGCGCGCCACCACATCCTCCTGACCACGCGCCAGGTCGATCCATTGCACGTCGGCACGCACAGTCATCACGCTGGACACCGGACGATCGGCCAGGCCCAGCACGCTGCGGATCATTTCGTGCTCCGCCGGCTGCAGGCGCTCGTCGGCGTCCACCTGCTCGTCCACGCCTTCGTCCTCGTGGCCGTTCGCTGGACGCGCGCCCAGCATCCTCAGCACGGCATCGGCGGTGCGCTGGCGGAACGGCTGGCGGCGCTCGTTGCGCTCACGGTTGAAACGCACCCACTGGTTGAACGCCTCGACCAGGATCGAGAAAGCGATCGCTGCGTACAGGTAGCCCTTCGGGATCTTGTAGCCCAGGCCTTCAGCCACCAGGCTGAAGCCGATCATCAGCAGGAAGCCCAGGCACAGCACCACCACGGTGGGATGCTTGTTGACGAAGCGGGTCAGCGGCTTGCTGGCCAGCAGCATCAGCGCCATGGCGATGGTCACGGCCGCATACATCACGCCCAGGTTGTCGACCATGCCGACGGCGGTGATCACCGAGTCCAGCGAGAACACCGCGTCGAGCACCACGATCTGTGCCACCACCATCGCGAAGCTGGCATAGACCTTCTTGCCATCCTCGTGATGCGCGCGGCCTTCCAGCCGTTCGTGCAGTTCCATGGTGCCCTTGAACAGCAGGAACAGGCCACCGCCCAGCAGGATCAGGTCGCGCCCGGAGAAGCTGTGGTCGAACAAGGTCACCAGCGGCTCGGTCAACTTCATGATCCAGGCCAGCGCCGCCAGCAGCACCAGCCGCATCAGCAGTGCCAGCGCCAAGCCGATCACCCGCGCGCGGTCGCGCTGGTGCGGCGGCAGCTTGTCGGCAAGGATCGCAATGAACACCAGGTTGTCGATGCCGAGAACGATCTCCAGCACGACCAGGGTTGCAAGGCCCATCCATATCGAGGGGTCAGCCAACCATTCCATTTCAGGTCCGTTTTGTCAGTGGGTAAGGGAAAAGGGCGTCCACTCAGTCGGCATCCTGCGCCTGCGCCGGGTCATGCCCAAGCAGGTCGCCGGGCGTGCACTGCAGCTCGCGGCAGATCGCATCCAGCGTGGAAAAGCGGATGGCTCGCGCCTTGCCGGTCTTCAGGATCGACAGGTTCGCCAGGGTGATGTCGATGCGCCCGGCCAGCTCGGACAGGGTCATGCCCCGTGCCTGCAGCATGCGGTCCAGGGTGATGACGATCGCCATCAGATGACACCATCAAGGTCATCGCGCATCGCCGCGCCCACGGCGAACACGCGTGCGAGCACGAACAGCATCAGCACCGCCACCAGCCCGGTGATCGACATGCCGCCGCCCACCTCCATCCAGGTGAAATCCGGGCCCATCCAGGCCGCGTAGGCACCGATCAGGATCGACAGCAGTTCCATTGCCAGCATCAGCCAGGCCATGCGCTGCAGGCGCTGTGCATTGGCATGGGTGAACGGCCGCTCGCGCGCCGCCGACTTCAGCAGCCTCAGCAGATGGCGCAGGAACAGCAGGCACAGCACCAGCAGCGCGACGATCGCGCCCAGGCCCAGGCAGAAGTGCAGGAACAGGTCGTTGCCATGCGCGGCGGCGGCCTCGGCGTCATGCACGCTGTCGAGCAGCCAGCGGCGGTCATGGGCGACCAGTGGCACCGCCAGCAGTGCGGCCAGGATGCCCAGCCAGCACATCGCCCGGACGGCCTGTACGGCGGCCTGGGCCAGGGTGAACAAGCCTCGCGCGGGTCTGGCGCGGGCGGGACGAGCGGTCAAGCGGCCTCCGGCATTGGGGTGGCCTCGCCGCCCCAGGGTGGATTTATCGATAAACGATATACCACATCCTGCGTGAAAGGCTGAATCGCGGGCATGGTCCACCGGCTGGGCGCGGGCCCCGGCAGGCGTTACGGGGTGGGAGCCGCGGGTTCGAGCATCGCGTCCCCCGGCGTCACCGAGGCCATCGCCTGTACGCCGGCCTCGGCCGCCTGCCGCGTCACCAGCCGGAAGCGCACCTGCAGCTTGGCCTGCCCCGGCGTGGCCCAGCCGTATTGGATCGCCACCTGGTCGGCCGACAGCGGACCACGGCCCGGCAGCGAGCGCGCCTGCAATGGCTTCGGTGCCGCCTGCACCAGCCGTGCGAAGCCCTTCTGCACCACCGCCGCATCGGCCTTTTCCGCATACACCGAGCAGGTGCCGTCGTCGGCCCAGCTGACCGCATAACGGCCGCTGGCCAGCGGCACCATCCAGGCCACGCCCGACTGCCCCTGCAGCAACGTTGCCGCTTCGGCAGGCTGCAGCGGTGACAGCCCGTTGGATTCCATCAGCGACTGCAACCGCGCCGGCGCGCCGATGTGCTGCATGCAGGCGGTATCGAACAACTCGCTGAAGGGATCCTGCGCCGGGGCCTTGGCCTTGGGAGTACGCGCGGGTTGCGCCACCGCCAGGGTGGGCAGCAGGGCCAAAGCCAGCCAGAACGCAGGACGCATCGGGATTCCACGCTACGGAAAACAGCAGGGAGGATGGCAAAGCCCGGGCGCGCCGCGCAATGGGTCATGGCTTGACAGTCCTAAGCTGCGGGAGCAACATGAATTAACGAATTAGTTAACTAGCTCTCCATGGACCGCATCTTCGAAGCCCTTGCCTCCACCGCCCGCCGGCAGATCCTGGCCTATCTCAGCGCCGGCGAGCTCAGCGCGGGCGAGCTGGCCGAGCGCTTCGACTTCAGCAAGCCGGCGTTGTCCAGCCACCTGCGCATCCTCGAGGAAGCCGGACTGATCGAACGCGAGAAACGCGGCCAGTTCGTGTACTTCAGGCAGGTACCCGACCGTTTGGCCAACACGTTGTTCTCGTGGGCGGCCGAAGTCTGCCCGGTCGGCGGCCCGCTCAAACGTGAAGCCCGCGCCCGCCGCAAGTCCCCCGCCCGCTGATCCGCCCCGCCAAGGAGCATGACCATGCCTGGTTCGACCCGCGATCGCCGTTCGTTTCCAGCAGTGCAGCTTCCGGCACAGGACGGCGTCAGTCCGACCGAAGTCACCCTGATCGCGCAGCTCGGC
Organism: Stenotrophomonas sp.; assembly: GCF_059505245.1. Taxonomy (NCBI): domain Bacteria; kingdom Pseudomonadati; phylum Pseudomonadota; class Gammaproteobacteria; order Lysobacterales; family Lysobacteraceae; genus Stenotrophomonas; species Stenotrophomonas sp. Next base: position 81,668 of record NZ_JCACKF010000015.1, on the reverse strand, counting down.
ATCGGTGCCGGCGACGCGCTGGTGAGTGACGCCGGCCAGCGTCAGCGCCACCACCCGGCCTTCATCGATGCGTTGGATGAACCTTCGGCGCGACTGGGTGGCATGCACCTGCAGCACGGGGATGCCTCCTCGCTGTACAGCTTCACCGTCGGTGCCGGTGGCCACCCGTTTCATCGCCATGCAGGCCCGCGCATGTTCACCGCCATCGCCGGCAGCGCGGGAGCCGAGCTGCGTTTCGCTACCGCCTCCGACGCGCAGCTGGCAGCAGGTCCTGGTGCCTTCGCGCGCACGCTTCGGCGCGTCCGCATCCCACCGGACTGCCTGTTTACCGTGCGCTTCGGCGGCGGCACCTGGCACCAGTTCGCGTCGAACCATCCTGCACATCCGGCGCTGTTTGCGCTGTCCTGCCACAGCGATGAACTGGCAGGCCGAATGAGCGAGCAGACCCGTGCGCAGGTGGAGCGCAATGCCGCCGATATCCCCAGCCTGACCGAGGTGCTTCCGGAATCGCACTGGCCTTCGTGCACCTCGCTTGCGGCGGCACCGCTGTTGCAGCTGTCGCTGCAGGCGGCACCTCCCAGCGTGTGCGCGCTCCTGTGCGCGCGTACCCGTGCCGTGCTCGGCCCGCTGCGCCGCATCCCAATACGGCCGCTGCGCGGGTTCGTCGAACGTGCCACACCGGCCTATCCCATCCATTCGCGGCCCGCGCCCACCGATGGCCTGCTGACCACAGCGCTGCCGCACAGCCACTACCAGGACCTGACCACCCTGTGCCTGGAACCCTCGCAGGTGGTCCACCGTTCCGCGTCGGCGCTGCTGGCCGACGTACTGGAGGGCTTCCTGCGCAATCCACCCAGCGGCGTAGGCCATCTGATGGCGCTGCGAAACCGACTGGTGGCACCGCTGCGGTTGCGCACGTCGCCGCTGGGATGCCCGGTGTCGTCATTGCTGTCGACCGATCGCAGCCGGTTGTTCGCTGGTCGATTCCCGGTGCTGGATTCGCACATCGATACGCAGGACAACGACGCCGAAGTCCTGCTCGGCGCCGACGATCGGCACCTGCGTTTCCGCAGCAGCGTGCGCGTGCAGCGGCATCGCGATGGACACGTCGAGATCAGCCTGGGCTCACGCGTGCAGACCCTCAATGCGTTCGGCGGCATGTACATGGCCCTGATCGACGCCGGGCACCGGCACTATGTCGCACCGGCACTGCTGCGGCGCGCGGTGGAGCACGCCTTGGCACCGGAACTGGCCAACCTTGAGGGTCCGGCAGCACACCCTGCGCACTGCTGACCCTGGAACGCGATGCGCCGGGCGCTGCGCGGTTCCGGTCAGATCACGATTTCGCCCTCGTCCTCGCCATCCCAGTAGTGGATGCGGCTGGCGCGCACATGGATCAGCACCAGTCCCGGTGTATCCACGCCCTGTTCGAACCAGCGCTCCAGGTCCTTCACCCAGTGCTGGCTCATCGTGGCCCGGTCGCGCACCAGCACAGCCCTGCCCTGCACGTGCACGAACAGCGGCGGCTTGCCCAGCAGCGACTTGCTGCCGGAAAAACCCAGCGCAACGGCGGGGTCAGCTTCAATCTCGCGCACCATGTCGGTGTCTTCGGTGGTGAAGAACCAGCTGTCACCGTCATAGTCCACGTCGCCATTGTTGCTCATCGGACGGCCGGCAATCTCTCCACCGGCGTGGGTCTGCAGCAGGGTGAAATCAATGCCGGCCATTTTCCTGGCCAGTTCGGGCAGGGTGAGCTGGGTCATGGCGTCGTCCTTCATGGAATGGGATCCCAGCGTCTGCGCAGCGCGGTGACCTGGGCGTGGACGGGTAGTTGCGGCCTCTTCACAGGAAACGAGATAGAGCGCATGGCGCGTACGTGACGCATTCCTCACCACCACACTGGCGTTAACGGCAGATGGAGGAACGGCCCTGCAAGCCGCGACACGCCCCTAACGGCGTGCTGCCCCAGAATCGCGCAACCCCGTGGCGCGACCGGCATGGCTGCCGGTACAAACGCGGCCTTTCCTCCGCAACCGCATGGCCTCCACATGGACCTGTCCGCCTGGCTCGCGTTCGGCTGCTACCTGTTGGCGTTCTTCATTGTCTCCCTGTTTGCTGCGGCCTATCTGAAACGCTCCGACTTCATGCCCTACCACGGCCAGGCCGTGGACAGGCCGTGGGCACAGATCGACCCCCGCATGCAGGTGCTGCTGATGGCACTCATCCGCGTGGTCGGCGCTGCCTGGATCGCACTGGCCGGTGCCGGCGTGATGCTGGCCTGGTTGATCTTCTTCGGAGGTCACTTCGCACTGCCGCAGCTGCTGGCGTTCCAGCTGTTCTGCCTGGTCGCCACCCTGCCGCCGGTCCTGGTCGCTTCCGGCGTGCGGCGACGCACCGGTGCGCGTACACCGGTGCCCGCCGGCGCCGCGGTGGTGCTGCTGTCGGTCATCGGATTCGTGCTGGCCCTGTTGTCGCTACCGCAGTGAGTTCTTTTTCTCTCCTCTCCCCCGCGAGGCTCCACGATGAATCCCGAATCGATCTTCTACAGCGTGGTCAACGGTGATCTTCCACGCTCCCAGGCCGGCACCCTGCTCGGCTGGCGCTTCGTCGGTTACGACGATGCACTGCGCCGCATCCAGGTCGAGTTCGAGGCCGGGCCGGTGCTCACCAACCCGATGGGCAACGTGCAGGGCGGTTTCCTGTCAGCGATGCTGGACGACTGCATGGGGCCAGCGATCTACGCCACCCTGCCTGCCAACCGCATCGCGGTCACGGTCGAATCCAAGGCCAGTTTCGTCCGCCCCGCTCGGCCCGGGCGGATCATCGGCTGGGGCGAAGTCGAGCACAGCAAGGGCAGCATCGCCTTCACCCGCGGCTGGCTGACCGACCCGGCCGGCAAGGTGCTGGCCACTGCCAGCGCCACCTTCCGCGTGGGTGCGCTGCGCTGGCGTGGACTCTCGGTGCCGCGTCCCATCGCACGCCGGATGATTGCGCGCACGCTGCGGCGCGTGCATGCGCAGATCGGCTGATGGGTGCCGTCAACGTGCGTTGCGGCCGCCGCCGGCCACGCGCACGCGGTCGCGGCCCTGCGCCTTGGCCTGGTACATGGCCGCGTCGGCGGCACGAAGCAGGGTGCGCCAGCCCAGCGCGTCGGTGCCGCCCTCGGCCACACCGAAGCTGGCGGTAACCCGCAGCACCTTGCCACCGACCAGGGCGATGTCCAGCCGCTGCAGCGCCACCCGCAGCGACTCGGCCAGCTGGCGGCCACCGGCCAGATCACCGTCGGCCAGCAACACAAGAAACTCCTCGCCACCATAGCGGGCAATGCTGTCGCTGCGGCGCAGGTGGCGCTGCAGCAGCTGTGCCACCTGCACCAGCACCTCGTCACCGGCGTCATGCCCGTGCCCATCGTTGATCGCCTTGAAGCGGTCCACGTCCAGCAGGATCACCACCGCGCTGTTGCCGCCGTCGGCATGACGCTGCTGCACCAACTCGTCCAGCGCGCGCCGGTTCAACAGCCCGGTCAGCTCATCGGTGCCGGCCAGCTGGCGCAGCTCGCTGGTCAACGCCGAGCGCTCGCGCGACTTCTCGCGCAGCACTTCGATAGCATCGAACAGGCGCTGCATCTCGGCCAGCGGGTGGGTCACATGCTGCTCCGGGCCGGGCGCTTCCGAGGCGATCTGGATGACCTGCTTCTGCGCCTGCAGCAGCGGCCGCAGGATCTGAAGATGCGCGATGCGCAGCGCCACGCCCAGCACCACCAGCGTGCCCAGCACCGTCGCCACCAGCACCACCAGGCGCGTCGCTTCGCGATTGCGGGTGCGCTCGAAACGGGCGATGGACACGCTCAGGTAGCCGTCCCGCAGCGCTTCCAGCGACCGCAGGGTCGGCACGTAGCGAGTGGTGAATTCGGCGGTGGTCCACGGCGGCGGCACGCCGCGCCGGCCATCCTCGATCAACTGTTCGATCATCGGCAGCGATTCGCCGAAGAACTGCCGGCGCGCCATGTCCCAATGCCAGGACAGCGCCGGATCACTGCGGAACACCGCTTCATGGCTGCCTGCCAGCCGCCACAGCTCCAGCAGGCGGCCTTCGGTCTGCAATGCCGCCCGCACCTGTTCGTCACGCCAGGCCCCCGGTACCGCCACCGGCGCCATCACGTTCGAGGCCAGGCGGCCGCCATGCTCGCGCAGGTCGATCAGCACCTGGCCCTGCATCGCCGGAATCGCCGCTTCGCGGTCGGCGCTGACCAGCACGTTGATCTGCGCCGAGGTCAGCACGTGCAGGCGATCAACCACGGCGAACATGCTGCTGATCGCGCGCTCCACGTCCTCCACCTGGCGCGCGCCATGCGGCTGTGCCGCCACCCGGTCCACCGCGGCCCGCGCCGATTGCAGGCGACGTTGCGCATCGGCCAGCAGCCCGTGTTCGTCGACCACGCCCGGGTCAGCGTTGAACACGGTGTCCAGGCGTTGCAGGGCGGTATCGACCCGCTTGCGCGCGACTGCCAGCTCCGCCGCCAGCCGGGCCTGTTCGCCCGCATCGGCCGTGTCGGCCCCGAGCAGGCTGTTGGCGGGGCCGCGCTCGGCCGACACCAGGTTGGCCAGGTCGAAGGTCTGCCGCAGCTGGCGCAGGCTGACCAGGTTGTCCTCGGCGGCAGTGAAGCGCAGCGTGCCCTGCACCAGCGCGATGGCCATCAATGGCAGCGTACAGACTACGAACAGCCCGGCCAGGATCCAGACCCAGGTCCGCAATCCGATGGGCGACGCCTTGCGGGCCATGCACATTTCCCCTGTAGTGCACAACACTGTAGCGGCCGCCTGCACAGGCGCCAAGCCGCTACCGGATCAATCGTTGCCATGGGTATACCGCGCCCGCCGCGAACGCACCGACAAAGGCCGCACGGGTTGTCGAATCGGGGCAAATTACGTCATGCCCCGCCGCGTCAGATCCAGCGCTGGTCGACCAGTTCGCGCTTCACGTAGGCATAGAACACCGGTGCGGCGACCAGGCCCGGCAGGCCGAAGGCCGCCTCCATCACCAGCATGGCCAGCAGCAGCTCCCAGGCACGCGCCTGGATCTCGCCACCGACGATGCGCGCGTTGAGGAAGTACTCCAGCTTGTGGATCACGATCAGGTAAAGCAGCGCCGCCACCGCCACGTAGAACGAGACCGACAGCGCGACGATGGTGATGATGGTATTGGAGATGATGTTGCCCACCACCGGCAGCAGGCCGGCCAGGAAAGTGATCAGCACCAGGGTCTTGGACAGCGGCAGGTGCACGCCGAACAACGGCAGCACGCCCAGCAGGAAGATCGCGGTGAACACGGTGTTGAGCAGCGAGATCTTCACCTGCGCGAACACCACCTGGCGGAACGCGGTGGCCAGGCGGCTGGTGCGCCCGATCAGCTCCTGCGCCAGCGGGCCCATCTTCGGCAGCGGCAGTTCGTCATACAGCGCGATCATCGCGCCGAGCACCATGCCGATCAGCACGCGCACACCGACCTGGACCACCGAGGTACCGGCCACGCCCAGCTGGCGCTGATGCTCGGCGGCCCAGTCGTTCAGCGCCGCGCGCAGTGCCGGCATGTCCTCGGGAATGTAGGGTTGCAGCAGCGCCGGCACCTGGTGCCGCGAGGTGTTGAGAATCTCCATCAGGCGCGCCAGCAATGCGTCCGGGCCGCCGGTCTCGTTACGGAAGAACGAGGCCACGCCGATCCCGGCCAGTACCAGCGCGCTGATGATGATCGCCGACAGCACGATCACTGCGATCGCCCGTGCGCGTCCCGGCGGCAGCCTGCCTTCCACGGTGGAGGCCAGCAGGTGGGTCAGCTGGAACACCAGCAGGCCGGACAGAAGGGTGACCACCAGGCCCAGTTTCAGCGCCAGCCACATGCCCAGCAGCATCATCAGCCACGCCGCGATCCTTGGAATGGGGGGCTTGGGCTGGGCAACGAGAGCGTCTTGCATGGGAGCGCGTCCGGGCGGGGTGGCCCATGGTAGAGGATTGGCGTGCTGATTCCGCGTGCAGGATGAATGGGCATTTCATCCTCGGCCGGCAGCAGCCGTGCCGTCCCCACGCGCGCTCACTCGCCGTAGCTGGCGGTGTTCTTGCCCTGGCGCTTGGCGTGGTACAGCGCGCGGTCGGCCAGTGCCAACCAGTCCTCGACACTGCCGCCACGCGGCGTGGCCGCAATGCCGATACTGACGCTGAATTCCACACCCGGCGTGGCCTGCCGCGCGGCCTCGAGCAGGTGCAGGCGCACCCGCTCGGCCACGTGCATCGCATCCACAGGCGCGCAGTCGCGCAGCAGCACCACGAACTCATCGCCCCCCAGCCGCGCGGGCGTATCACCGGGCCGGGCAACGGTGCGCAATGTCGCCGCGATATGCCGCAGCACCTCGTCACCGGCGCGGTGGCCATGCGAGTCATTGATGCGCTTGAAGTCGTCCACATCGAGCATCAGCAGGCAGGCAAGGCCGCCCTGGCCCTGGGCCCGGTCCAGCGCCTGCTGCGCACGCTGGATCAGGAAACCACGGTTGGCCAGCTCGACCAGCGGATCCATCCGGCTGAGCCGCTGCAGCTGGCGGTTCTGCGATTTGACCCGGCGCGCCAGCTGCCAGCTGAGAATGCTCAGGCCGATGCCATACACGAACAGGAACGGGACACTCAGCACGATCGTGCGCTGCGAGGTGACCGGCTGGTAAGGGAAGCCGAGCGCCCACCAGGTCAGAGCGAAGCCCAGCAGCAGGGCCAGCGTGGCGCGCATCGCCAGGCGAACGCCACCGGCAGCGATCTTGTCGGCCACCAGCAGTGCGGTGAACAGTGCACTGGGTACCGCGCTCAACGCCATGAAGGCGATCCAGCCACCGCCGAAAAAGGAGTCGGCCACCATGCAGCGGAACTGGACGAGCGCGGGCTGGCCGGAGCGCTGGGTCAGCATCAATGCCAGCGCAGGCCACGCCAGCGCGTTGAGCAGCAGCAGGGCCCATGCCAGCGGCCCATCGTGGCGTTCGAGGATGATCGAAGCGATGGGGATTGCCCCCAGTCCATTGCCGACGAAACGCATCCAGCCGATGCGACGTGCCGCGCCAATGCCTTCGACCGCGCCTTCCGCCGAATCGGTGAAGAATGGCATTGCCCCCCCCTGCGCGATCGCACCTGCTGCTACGGCCCTTGCCGGGCTGCCTGCGATGAGTCTGACAGCTTTGCGTCAATTCGGGATCAAGGTCGTGGCACGGCGCGCGGGCCGGCCGCCCTGCTCCGGCTGCCCTGCCTCGCCTCCGCTACCGCCTGGGCACCGCCGTCGAACCGCGCAGCATGAAGCTGAACTCCAGCGTCTGCTGAAGCGGTACATCGACCTGTTCGATGATCGCGAGCAGCAGGTTGACCGCGCGCTCGCCGATTTCACGCATCGGCTGCCGGACGGTCGTCAGCGGCGGGGTGAGGTAACGCGAGGAGGCCAGGTCGTCGAAGCCGACGATGGAGAGCTCGTCTGGAACGCGGATACCCCGGTCACGGCAGGCCGCCAGTGCCCCCAGTGCCATCTGGTCGCTGAAGCAGAACACCGCGGTCGGCACGGGCGTGCCGTCCAGCAGCGCAATCACCGCCGCATGCCCGGACTCAACGGAAAAGTCCCCCGGCACGATGCTCAGCTGGCGCAGGCGACCCCGCGCCTTGCCGGCGGCCCGGACCCCTTCCAACCGCTGCTGGTGCAGGGGGTTGTCAGGTGGCCCGCCGACCACGGCGATCCGTTCGTGCCCCAGGCCGTACAGGTGCTCCATCACCGCGCGTGCGGCGGCCGCGTTGTCGATGTGGACGCTGGGGATGCCCAGTGCGGGGTCGAACTCGCATCCATTGACCACCGGCGCAGCCGCGCCGCGCTGCTCGACGATCTCGCGCGCGGTCGGTGGCAGGCGATGGCCCAGCACGATCATGCCGTCCGCCTCGTTGCGCCTGAGCATCTGTGCGTAGCGCTCCTCACGATCGGGTTGATGCTGGGTATCGCCCAGCAGAACCGCGTAGCCGACCGCCTGTGCGGCCTCCTCCGCACCCTGCAGGATCTGTGCGAAGAACGGATTGGCGATGTCCGGGACGGTGACCAGGATCTTGCCGCTGCGCTGGGTCTTGAGCGTGCGCGCCACCGTGTTGGGCACATAGCCCAATGCGGCGGCGGCCTGCTCGATACGCGCACGGGTGGCCGGCAGCACCTTGTCCGGCCGGGAAAGCGCCCGTGACACCGTGCCTGCGGAGACGCCGACGTGCCTGGCGATGTCGTAGATGGTGGCGATGGCGTTAGTTCTCCTGTCCGCTGTGCAGTGCACAACAGGTCCTGCGTGCGCCCCTGCTAGGATAATGCAATCGATTGCATCGAGGGCGAATCACGTTGAAGACGCTCAAGGGTCCAGCGCTGTTCCTGGCGCAGTTCATCGGCGACACGGCTCCTTTTGATCGGCTGGACACGCTGGCCGGATGGGCCGCGGGTCTGGGCTATTCTGGCGTACAAGTCCCCACCTCCGCGCCCCACCTGTTCGACCTGGCCGAGGCGGCACGCAGCCAGGCGTACTGCGACGATGTTGCCGGCATGCTGGCCGGGCACGGCCTGCAGATCACCGAACTGTCAACCCACCTGCAGGGGCAGCTGGTCGCGGTCCATCCCGCCTACGACAGCCTGTTCGACGGATTCGCACCCATAGACGTGCGCGGCAACCCGCCGGCGCGCCAGGCCTGGGCCGTGGAGCAGCTGCGGCTCGCTGCGCAGGCCAGCCAGCGCCTGGGGCTGACCGCGCACGCCACGTTCTCCGGTGCGCTGGCCTGGCCCTACTTCTATCCGTGGCCGCAGCGCCCGCCGGGACTGGTGGAAGAAGCCTTCGCCGAACTCGGCCGTCGCTGGCGCCCGATCCTGGATGTGTTCGACGCCTGCGGCGTGGACCTGTGCTTCGAACTCCACCCCGGCGAGGACCTGCACGACGGCGCGACCTTCGAACGCTTCCTCGATGTGGTGGATCACCACCCGCGCGCGAAAATCCTGTACGACCCCAGCCACCTGCTGCTGCAGCAGATGGACTACCTCGGTTTCATCGACCGCTACCACGCCCGCATCGGCATCTTCCACGTCAAGGACGCGGAGTATCGCTCCAGCGCGCGCAGTGGCGTGTACGCGGGCTACCAGGACTGGATCGATCGTCCGGGCCGTTTCCGTTCACTGGGCGACGGCCAGATCGACTTCAAGGCGATCTTCTCGAAGTTCGCCCAGTACGACTTCCCGGGCTGGGCGGTACTGGAATGGGAGTGCTGCCTGAAGCATCCCGAGGACGGCGCGCGCGAGGGTGCCGCCTTCATCCGCGATCACATCATCCATGTGACCGAACGCGCCTTCGACGACTTTGCCGGGAGCGACACGGACGCTGGATCACTGCGCCGCATGCTGGGAATCTGAGCCAAGACCGCCCCGGGAGGGCAAGCCATGACGCACGCCATGTCGCGCCTGGGCGCGATGATGTTTCTGCAGTTCTTCATCTGGGGGGCGTGGTTCGTCACCCTGGGCACCTACCTGGTACAGGGCCCGCTGCAGGCCAGCGCAAGCCAGGTGGCAACGGCGTTTCTCAGCCAGTCGATCGGTGCCATCGTGGCGCCGTTCCTGGTCGGCCTGATCGCAGACCGCTATTTCGCGGCACAGCGCATCCTGGCGGTACTGCACCTGGCCGGCGCGGTGCTGATGTGGCTGGCGTCCACCGCCACCAGCTTCAGCGTGTTTTCCGCGTGCGTCATGGGCTACATGCTGCTGTTCATGCCGACGCTGGCACTGGCCAACAGCGTCGCCATGCGGCACATGCAATCGCCGGAGAAGCAGTTCCCGCTGGTACGCGTGGCCGGCAGCGTCGGCTGGATCGTCGCAGGGGTGCTGATCGGCTGGCTGGGCTGGGAACAGGCGCATCGGCTTGAACTGACCTTCCGGATGGCGGCGGCGGCATCGCTGGTGCTGGGCCTGTATGCGTTCACCCTGCCGCACACGCCGCCACTGGCACAGCAGCGCGATGCCGGGCTGGGGCAGATCCTGGGGCTGGATTCGTTGCGGCTGCTGAAGTCGCGTGCCTACCTGGTGTTCTTCCTGGCCTCCATCGCCATCTGCATCCCGTTGTCGTTCTACTACAACTTCACCAATCCGTATCTCAACGACCTGGGCGTGCAGGGCGCCGCCGGCCTGCAGTCGCTGGGCCAGGTGTCCGAAGTGCTGCTGATGCTGGCCATGCCATTCCTGTTCGTGCGGCTGGGGGTGAAGACCATGCTGGCGGTCGGCATGGCCGCCTGGGTGGTGCGCTACGCCCTGTTCGCCTTCGGCGATGCGGGCAGCGGCTTCCCGCTGCTGGTGATCGGCATCGTGCTGCACGGCATCTGCTACGACTTCTTCTTCGTCACCGGCCAGATCTACACCGACGCACACGCCGGCCCCGCCGCGCGCAGCAGTGCGCAGGGTTTCATCACCCTGGCCACCTATGGCGTGGGCATGTTGATCGGTACCTTCCTGTCCGGTGCGGTGGTGGAGCACTTCACCACTGCAGCGGGCCCGGACTGGCAGCAGATCTGGTTGTTCCCTGCCGGCGTCGCACTGGTGGTGCTGATCGCCTTCCTGCTGCTGTTCCGCGACCGCCCGGTAGCGGCGGCGGCGTCGTCCACACCCTGAGGAGACCAGCCGATGCCCCCGCTTGGAATCGCCATCGTTGGTACCGGCATGATCGGCGCGGTGCATCGCCGCGCAGCACTGCTGGCTGGCGCCGAGGTGCGCGGCGTGGCCGCCTCGTCGCCGCAGCGCGCGCGCGAGGTGGCGCACGTGTGGAATGTCCCGCGCGCCTATCGCGATATCGAGGACGTCGTCGCTGATCCCCAGATACAGGTCGTGCACATCTGCACGCCCAACCACCTGCACCGCGCGATGGCGCAGGCCGCACTGGAAGCCGGCAAGCACGTGATCTGCGAGAAACCGTTGGCGACGACGCTGGACGACGCGCAGGCGCTGGCGGCGCTGGCCGCCTCGACCGGATTGGTCGCCACCGTCCCCTTCGTCTACCGCTACCACCCGGTGGTCCGCGAGGCGCGTGCGCGCATCGCGCAGGGCGACCTGGGGCCGCTGCACCTGATCCATGGCAGCTACCTGCAGGACTGGCTGCTGGACCCGGCCAGCAACAACTGGCGGGTTGACCCGGCACTGGGCGGCACATCGCGCGTGTTCGCTGACATCGGGTCGCACTGGTGCGACCTGGTTGAATGGGTCAGCGGCGAGTGCTTCGCCGAAGTGAACGCGGCGTTTGCCACGGTGATCGCCGAGCGCAGCGCAACCACTTCCCAGAGTTTCAGCACGCCGGCGACAGACGGCGCAAAGCAAGCGGTCGAGAGCGAGGACGTAGCCGCAGCGATGTTCAGGACCGGCGCGGGCACGCTGGCGTCATTGACGGTCAGCCAGGTCTCGGCCGGACGCCACAACCGGCTCTGGTTCGAGATCGACGGCGCCAACGCCAGCGTGGCGTTCAACCAGGAGGATGCCGAGCGGCTGTGGATCGGCCTGCCCGAGCAGCGCGAGGAAATCTTCGTGCGCGGCCCGGGCGCCGGCAGTGCCGAACAACGCCGGTTGTCGCCGCTGCCAGCGGGACACGCGCAAGGCTACGGCCAATGCTTCGAAGCGTTCGTAGCCGACACCTATCGCGCCATTGACGGCGAGCGGCCGCAGGGCCTGCCCACCTTCGAAGACGGCCTGCGCTCGGCGCAGATCGTTGATCGTGTCATTGCATCGGCCAGGTCACGCACCTGGACCGCCATCGGTTGAATCCCGGGAGGATCTGTTGATGAACATCCCTGTCCGTAGAACTGCAACCCTCGTCCTGCTGCTGCTCGCAGTCCTGCCCGCCTTCGCAGGAAACACAGCCGGTGCGCAGAAGCCCATCGCCGTGCAGATGTACACGCTGCGCAACGCCGGCCCGCTCGACCAACAGCTGAAGATCGTCCACGACGCGGGCGTGCGTGCGGTGGAGACCGTCGGTACGCAGAATGCAAGCGCTGCGGAACTGAAACAGTTGCTGGACCGTTACTCGATCAAAGCGGTTTCGTCGCACGTTCAGCTGGCCGAGCTGCGCGACAACCTGGATGCCGTGGTGGCCTTCAACCGCTCGATTGGCAACAGCACGCTGGTGGTGCCCTACCTGGACCAGAAGGATCGTCCGCGCGATGCCGCCGGCTGGACCGCATTGGGCCGGGAGCTGGGCCGGATTGCCAGGCAGGTGCGCGGCAAGGGCATGCAGCTGGCCTACCACAACCACGACTTCGAGCTGGTCGACTTCAATGGCAGGACCGGACTGGAGCTGCTGTTCGCCGCCGCCGGCCCCGAACTGCAGACCGAACTGGACCTGGCCTGGGTCGCGCGCGCGGGACTGGACCCGGTAGTGATGCTGGGTAAGTTCCGCGGCCACGTATTTGCGGTACACGCCAAGGACAATGTGCCCAAGGGCCAGGCCGAAGACGAAGGTGGATTCGCTGCGGTCGGCCAGGGCGTGCTGGACTGGAACGCGATCCTGCCTGCCGCGGCGGTCGCCGGCGTGCATTGGTACATCATCGAGCACGACCAGCCACGCGAGCCGGCCAAGGTCGTCCAGGCCGGCGCCGACTATCTGCGTGAACACCTGACCACCAATACGCCTGCCCGTGCGCGGCGCTGACGCATCAAGGAGCCCCACATGAAAATGATCCTGGCAATGGCGGTGGCCCTGGGCGGCATGAGTGTTGCGACAGCCGCCTGGTGCAAGGGCGACCCGGCTGCGGGAGCAAAGCTCTACACCGCGAACTGCGTGGCCTGCCACGGCGCCGATCGCGCGGGCATGCCGGGCGCGTTCCCGGCACTCACCGACATCGGCAAGCGCATGGCACCTGCACAGATCAAGGAAAAGATCAGCAAGGGCGGCGGCCTGATGCCGCCCTTCTCCCAGCTGTCACAGCAGGAGATCGACGATATCGCCAGCTACCTGGCGAAGTAAGCGGCCGGCGACCACGCCGGCCGTGTTCGGCTACAGCTCGCGCACCCAGATGTTGCGGTAACTGACCCTGGAGTCATGCTCCTGCAGATAGAGCGGCGCACACGCATGGGGCGAATACGAGGGCGCCCCGATGTATTCGGTCTTGCCTGCCAGCACGGTGTCATCCTGCACCAGCACGCCGTTGTGCAGCACCGTGATGCGCGCGGGCGACACAAGCCCACCGCCCACCGAGAAGCGCGGTGCCTTCCAGATGATGTCGTAGGCCTGCCACTGGCCCGGCGCGCGCGAGGCATTCACCCGCGGCATGGCCTGCTTGTAGATGGAGCCCGCCTGGCCATTGGCATAGGTCGGGTTGTTGTAGCTGTCGAGCACCTGCAGTTCATACAGTTCCTGCAGGAAGATCCCGCTGTTGCCCCGGTTCTGGCCGTCGAAGCCCTTCGTGTCAGTGGGCGTGCGCCACTCCACATGCAGCTGGACATCGCAGAAGCGTTGCCGGGTGCGGATGCCCTTGCTGCCCGGAACGACGGTCATGGCGCCCCCGGCAACCTTCCAGGGCACGCGTCCGCCCTGCTCCGATTCCCACGCGGAGACATCCTTGCCATCGAACAGCACGATCGCGTCGGAGGGGGCCTTGCCTGGCGGCGTGGCCACGACAGCGGGCACGGGGGTCCACACTTCGGTCTTCTTCGGGTCGCGCGCAGCGTCGGCACTGTCCTGCGCGAATGCAGATGCAGCGGCCAGCAGGCCAACAGTGATCAACGCAGGGCGGATCATCAGGGTGGTGTCCATCAGCTGGTCCCCCACGCGGGCGTACCGGGGACATAGGCGAGGTCGCCGTCGTAGCGGCCGGGCACCGCGACGTACTGCAGCACGCCGGTCGCCCCGACCTTGGAGGTGAAGAAGCCGAAGATGGCCAGCTGCTTGATCATCGTGAAGTAATGCGGCATCGCCTCGCCCTCTTCAGGCATACCGGTCTCGGTCACGTCGGCAGAGCGCGCCTTGGCTTCGGCGTCCAGCGTTCGCAGCAACTGGGTGCGGGCTTCCGGCGCAAGCGCCACAAACCGGCCGCCGGCGCGCTTGTCGATATCGACCAGGCCTGCCCGGAACGTTGCCTGCTGCCGGGCGGTGTAGCAATCGCTGACGAAGGTCGCCATGAACAGGCCAGCGCCGGCATCCTTCGCCCCTGGCGTCCGGGTCCGCGGCAGGATGGTCTCGGCGATCTCGTCCAGCGTGCCGATGTCGGCATCGGAGAACAGGGTCTTCACCGGTGCCGCGGCGGCGTTTCCCTGCGCGAGCGCAGGCAGGCCGACCATGGCCGCGCCGGTGGCGGCAACGATCATCTTCAACAGTTCGCGGCGATCCATCAGAGGTTCCCCGCTTTCAGTTCGCGTACCGCGTGGTCGGCCGCGCGCGCGGTCAGCGCCATGTAGGTCAGCGAGGGATTCACGCAGGCGCTGGAGGTCATGCAGGCACCGTCGGTCACATAGACGTTGGGCGCATCCCATACCTGGTTGTGCGCGTTCAATACCGAGCTCTTCCGGTCACGTCCCATGCGTGCGGTCCCCATCTCGTGGATGCCCTTGCCCGGGGCATAGTCGTGGTCGTGCATCTTCACGTCCTTGACGCCGGCCGCCTCCAGCATCTCGGCAGCATCGGCGGCCATGTCCTTGCGCATCGCCAGTTCGTTGGCGCGCATGGACACGTCCATCGCCAGCACCGGCAGCCCCCATTTGTCCTTGCGGTCGTGGTCCAGGCGGATCGTATTGTCGTGGTGCGGCAGCATTTCACCGAACCCGGTCATGCCGATGCGCCAGTCGCCCGGTACGGTCAGCGCCTCCTTCAGGTCGGCACCGATGTTGAGCTCGGCGATCTCGCGCGACCAGCCGGTGCGGCTGGCACCGCCCTGGTAACCGAACCCGCGCAGGTAGCCGCGCTTGTCGGCCGCGACGTTGCGGAAGCGCGGAATGTAGAAACCGCACGGACGGCGGCCGAAGTAGTACTTGTCTTCGTAGCCCTCGACCCGGCCCGAGGCGCCCGCACCGAAATGATGGTCCATCACGTTGTGCCCCAGCTCGCCCGACGAAGAACCCAGTCCCCCCTCCCACACATCGGTCGCCGAGTTCATCAGCAGCCAGGTCGAATTGAACGACGATGCATTGAGGAAGATGACCTTGGCGGTGTACTGGTAGGTCTGCCCGGTCTCGGCATCGATCACCTCCACGCCGCGCGCACGCTTGCGATCCTTGTCGTAGAGCACTTCCTTGACGATCGAGAACGGCCGCAAGGTCAGGTTGCCGGTCTTCATCGCCGCTGGCAGCGTCGCCGCCTGGGTCGAGAAATAGGCACCGAAGGGACAGCCCAGGATGCACTTGTTGCGGTACTGGCAGTTCACGCGCCCCTGCTCGGGCATCGGCTGGGTGATGTTGGCGGTGCGCGAGTGGATCATGTGCCGCGTTCCGCCAAAGGCCTTCTTGATCCGCGCGGCCACGTCCTTCTCGACGATGTTCAACGGGATCGGCGGCAGGAACTCGCCGTCCGGCAGCACGTCCAGTCCTTCGCGCGTGCCGGCGATGCCGGCGAACCTCTCTACATGGTCGTACCACGGCGCGATGTCGGCATAGCGGATCGGCCAGTCGGTGGCGATGCCATCCTTGAGGTTCGCTTCGAAGTCCAGGTCGGAAAACCGATAGCTCTGCCGGCCCCACATCAGCGAGCGCCCGCCTACGTGGTAGCCACGGAACCAGTCGAAGCGCTTGGTTTCGATGTAGGGTGAGTCCTGCTCGTTGGCCCACATTCCTTCCAGGTTCTCGGCCAGGCCGTAGTCGCGCATCAGCACCGGGAAGGCGGCCTTCATCGCCTGCGTCGGCCGGTTGCGATGCGGGAAGTCCCACGCTTCCTTCATCGCATTGACGTAGTCCTTGACGTGCTCGATGTTGCGCCCGCGTTCCAGCATCAGGACCTTCAGGCCCTTCTCGGTCAGCTCCTTCGCTGCCCAACCGCCACTGATTCCCGAGCCAACAACAATGGCGTCGTAGTGATTATCTGCCATGGTCTCTCACCTGGGTGGATATCGTTTCAGACGTCGCAGAGGCGGATCGCCTCGCGCAATGAGGCAACGGGATCGGGCGCTGCAGGCGTAAATTCCTGCGCCAGATACCCCTTGAAACCGGTGTCGCGGATCGCGCGACAGATGGCCGGATAGTGGAGCTCCTGCTGGTCTCCAATCTCGTTCCGGCCCGGCACGCCTGCAGTGTGGTAATGCTTGAAGCAGGCGTGATGCTTGCCGATGGTGGCGATGATGTCGCCCTCCATGATCTGCATGTGGTAGATGTCGTAGAGCAGGCCGAAGTTGTCCGAGCCGAGCCGCTGGCACAGCTCCACGCCCCAGGCCGAGTGATCGCACAGGTAGTCGTGGTGATCGACCCTGGAGTTCAGCAGCTCCATCACCAGCACCACGCCGCGCTTCTCGGCATGCCCTAGGATGCGCTTGAGGCCCGCCTCGGCATTGGCCATGCCGTCCTGCGGGTCCATGCCGTTGCGATTGCCGGAGAAGCAGATGAGGTTGCGGTAACCGGCATCGGCGACCAGGTCGATGTGCCGCGTGTAGCGCTCCACCAGCGGGTCGTGGAATTCGCGGCCGGCAAAGCCCTTGGTCAGGCCCAGCTCCGCGCCATTGCACATCGAGCTGTAGACGCCGTTCGCCTTCAGCGTGGGCCAGTCTTCCGGGCCGACCAGGTCGATGGCGGCGAAGCCGATGTCTTTCACCGTCGTGCAGAGCTGGGCGACCGACAGCTGCGGGAAGGTCCAACGCGCCACGGAGTGCTTCAGGTTGCCCTTGAGCGCTGCGGTGGCGGCGAATGCAGGCAACGCTCCCGCAGTACCCAGCGCTACGCCTCCAGCAACCGCCATGCGCAACGCATCGCGCCGCGTGAGGCCCGTCGCCGGAGCCGGTCTGATCGAATGGATGGACATCCACCTGCCGGCCTCCCAACCGACATCAAACACTGAGGATTCACTGCAATGCAATCGATTGCACCATAGGGGAGGAATTTGTGTGTTTGCAAGTCGCAGCGCACGAAAATCAATGCTGCGAAGCACAACTCCGCAACCGACCTGGAAAACAAAAGCCCCGCGTGAGCGGGGCTTTCCTTCTGGCGGTGGGAGCAGGACGACGCCTGTTGGCTACAGGGTCGAAACCGTGCCGCCGTCGATCCGATACTCCGTTCCGGCAATCGACGCCGACCGGGGAGACGCCAGGAACACAATCAGATCGGCCACCTCCTGCGGTGCCGCGGGCCGTCCCACCGGGACCCCGCCGAGCCAGTCCATGACCACCTTCTTGCCTCCTTCATAGTCGGTTCCCGCTTCCGCAGCGATCCGTTCTGCAAATTCCCGGGATGCTTCTGTCTCGATCCAGCCCGGCGCTACGCTCAGCACCCGCACGCCCTTGGGGGTGACCTCTCGTGAAAGCGACTTGCTGTACGTCGTAAGTGCCGCTTTGGCGGCGGCGTAGGCGGTGGTGGACTCCGGCAGAGGCAGCATGCGCTGGATCGAACTGACGTGGATGATCACGCCAGCGCTCTGCGCGAGCATGGATGGCAGCAAGGCACGATCCAGGCGGACCGCCGGCATCAGATTCAGGTTCAGCTCGGCAAGCCAGTGCGCATCACTGATCGCTGCGAAGCCACCGGCAGGTGTCTTTGATCCCCCCAGCACATTGACCAGGATGTCTGCGCCGCCCCATGCCTGCAGCACGGCGTGGGCGAAAATGCCGGTGCCCTCGGCCGTCGACAGATCGGCGGCTACGTAGGCGACTCCTTCCACCGGGCGTGCCGGCAGGCTGCGCGCCGACGTCATTACCCTGGCCCCGGCCTCGGCGAAGGTCCTGACCACGGCCGCCCCCACACCGGCCGTGCCGCCGGTCACCACGGCCCGCAGGCCACCGAGTTGAAGATCGAAGCTCATGCCGTGATCTCCAGCGATGCGATCAGGCCCCGTTCCAGTTCGAAACGGTAGCTCAGCAGAATCGGACTGCCGGGGAAGTTGCCGCTCACGATGGCACGGACAACGTGGTGTTTCTCCTGCCGTTCGATGGCGCTCGGCACGCTGGTGGCGCTGTATTTGGCCGATGCCTCGGCCAGGAAGGCTCTGATGGCGTCGACGCCGACGAGGGTGTGCCCGTCGTCCTTCAGCACAGCCTGGACGGCAAAACAACGCGCCAGCACTTCAGGGTCATGTTCGGCCGCGAAGTACGCGGCAATGGGTTCTGGGAGGGTCAACGCATTCATTCCTGGCTCCTGCAGTGGTCAGGCGCTCAGGATGTGCACGCAGGTCGGTTAAGTGAATGCCCTATAATCCGAATGGGTTATGTCAAGAATCTCACATAATGCGCGGATCCGAGTTCGCTGAACTGAAGGCCTTCGTGGCGGTAGTGGAACGCCAGAGCTTCGCGCGGGCGGCGGAACATCTGGGGGTATCGCCCTCGGCCCTGAGCCAGACCATCCGCCAACTGGAAGGCCGTCTCGGCACCCGCCTTCTCAATCGCACGACACGAAGCGTGGCGCCCTCGGCAAGCGGCGGGCGACTGTACGCGCGCATCGCGCCGCTGTTCCAGGAGTTGGCCGTCGCGGTCGCTGAAACCAGCGAAGCCAGCGGACGGATCAACGGGACCCTGCGAATCAATACGCTGGGCATCGCCGCGAGAACACTGATTGCCCCGCGGCTTGCCCGCTTCCACCAGGCCTACCCTGATGTCGTTGTCGACATCGTGGTCGACGACGCGCTCAGCGACATCGTCAGTGGCCGGTTTGATGCGGGCATCCGCGTGGGTGGTCAGCTCGAGAAGGACATGGTGGCCATCCGCCTCACCCCGGACCTGAACATGGTGGCCGTGGCGTCACCGGATTACCTGGCACGCCGCGGAACACCGCGAACTCCGGCGGAACTGCAGGATCACGCCTGCATCAACTGGCGGCTGCAGAGCGATGGCAGGCAGTACCGATGGGAGTTCAAGAAGCGAGGTCGCCACCTCGAGGTCGCCGTGGACGGTCCTGTCGTCACCAATCACGCTGACATCGGGATTGCGTCGGCCCTGGCCGGCCTTGGAATCGCCTATCACTTCGAACAGGATGGCGTGGGCGAACTGTTGGCCCAGGGACTGCTGGTGCGGGTACTGGCGGATTGGTCGGTCTCGCGGCCCGGGCTTTTTCTCTACTACCCGAACAGGCGGCATCGCCCCGCCCTGCTGGGCGCGTTCATTGACTGCCTGCTGGACCAGGGAATGTTCGGCAATCGGTGACGAGGTCGACGAACGTCCGCATCCTGCCGCCGGGCAATGGGATCCTGCCACGTCGCCTGTAACGAGAAGGGCCCCGGGCACGCGTGCCAGGAGCCCTTGTCGGGATAAACGGAAGGTACGCTTAGAACGGAATATCGTCGTCAGCGAAGTCGTCCATCGGCGGCGCCTGCTGCGGCTGCGGGCGCTGGTTGCCACCCTGGTTGCCGTAACCCCCGCCCTGGTTGCCGCCCTGGTTGCCATAGCCACCGCCCTGGCCACCACGCTGGCCACCGCCGCCACCGCCATACTCCTGGCGCGGCGCCTGCTGGCGCTGCGGACGATCGCCGCCGTAATTGCCACCACCGCCACCGCCGCCGCCTTCACCGCGGCCGCCCAGCATCTGCATTTCATCGGCGATGATGTCGGTGGAGTACTTCTCCACGCCGTCCTGGCCGGTGTACTTGTCGTAGCGCAGGCTGCCTTCGACGTAGACCGAGCTGCCCTTGCGCAGGTACTCGCCGGCGATCTCGCCGAGCTTGCCGAAGAACACCACGCGGTGCCATTCGGTGCGCTCCTGCTGGTTGCCATCCTTGTCCTTGCGGACGCTGGTGGTGGCCAGGCTGATGCGGGTGATCGCCATGCCGCCCTGGGTGTACTTCACGTCCGGGTCGTTGCCGAGATTGCCGACCAGGATGACTTTGTTGATGCCGCGCGCCATAGGTACCTTCGTCCGTTGTCCAGGGGCAGACCGCCAGTGATAGCACAGCCCCGGGCGGGGTGCAGTACGCTGGGCCGCCCCTGGTGAAATTTGGGGGAATGCGAGAACGACGCATCTTACCATTGCCGCCGCCTTCCGCCCGGTCAGGAGACCCCGACCGCACCGAAGGATCACGCTGATTTCCTTGTCCGGCAATAACTTACCTGCGCCCAGGCCGACGCCCGGAGGGGCATTCGCGTCTGCGCATGGCATCATGCCCGGGCACCTCCCACCTGCCCGCTCCGCCCACACATGACGATCAAAGGCAAAGCCACCTCCCTGGACATCGCCCACCTGGCCGGGGTCTCCCAGCCGACCGTGTCGCGGGCCCTGCGTGGCAGCCCGATGGTCAACGCCGAGACCCGTGAGCGCATCCTGCGCATCGCCCGCGAGCTGAACTACAAGGTCGACAAGAATGCCTCCAGCCTGCGCCTGCGCAATGCCGGCACGCTGGCCCTGCTGTTCTTCGAGGACCCGACCAACGACGACTCGCTGATCAACCCGTTCTTCCATTCGATGCTGGGCTCGATCACCCGCGCCTGCGCCCTGCAAGGGCAGGACCTGCTGGTCTCGTTCCAGCAGCTGTCCACCGACTGGCAGGCCGATTACGAGGACAGCAACAAGGCCGACGGCATCATCCTGCTCGGCTACGGCGACTATCACGAATCGCGCGACCGCCTGCAGCGGCTGGTCGAACAGGGCACGCACTTCGTGCGCTGGGGCGCCGCCCTGCCCGGCCAGCCCGGTGTCTCGATCGGCAGCGACAACTTCCAGGGCGGGCATGACATCACCACCCACCTGCTGCAGCAGGGCTGCCGCCGCATCGCCTTCCTCGGCCATGCCTCCAGCCACTACCCCGAATTCCAGGAGCGCTACCGCGGCCACGTCGCGGCCCTGCAGGACCACGGCCTGGCCGCCGAACCGGCGCTGCAGCACGATGCGATCACCACTGAAGCCTCCGGCCAGGAAGCCTGCCAGGCCCTGTTGGCGCGCGGCGAGCCGATCGATGCGATCTGCGCGGCCAGCGACCTGATCGCCATCGGTGCGATGCGCGCCCTGCGCGAGGCCGGGCTGCGGGTGCCGCAAGACGTGGCGGTGACCGGCTTCGACGACATCCCGCTGGCCGCTTCGGTATCCCCCGCGCTGACCACGGTGCAGCAGGACACCAAGCAGGCCGGCCAGCTGCTGGTGGAACGCCTGCTGGCGCTGATCGGCCGGCAGCCGGTGGACAGCCAGAGCATCCCGGTGAAGCTGGTGGTGCGGGAATCGTCGCTGCGCGGGTAGGCCCCCACAGGGCCGGCGCGCCGGCCAACGCACGACGGCGGGATTCTCCCCCCATGACCAACGGCGGATGCGCACGGAGGCGGTTGCGCGGATAACGCGCAGACATTGCCCATGGAAAGGTGTACGTCGCATGCTGAAGATCGATTCGCTGTCCAAGACGTACGCCAACGGCGTGCATGCCCTCAACAACGTCACCCTGGACATCCCGCGGGGCATGTTTGGCCTGCTCGGCCCGAACGGCGCCGGCAAGTCCTCGCTGATGCGCACGCTGTCCACCCTGCAGGAGGCCGACAGCGGCACGGTGACGCTCAGCATTCCGGGCGAGGCGCCGATCGACGTGCTGCGTGACAAGGACGCCGTGCGCCGTCGGCTGGGCTACCTGCCGCAGGATTTCGGCGTGTACCCGAAAGTCAGCGCGCTGGACCTGCTGGAGCATTTCGCAGTGCTCAAGGGCCTGACCCAACGCGCGCAGCGCCGCGAGGTGGTCGATGGGCTGCTGCAGCAGGTGAACCTGTGGGATGCCCGCAAGCGCAAACTGGGCACCTACTCCGGCGGCATGCGCCAGCGCTTCGGCATTGCCCAGGCGCTGCTGGGCGACCCGCGGCTGGTGATCGTCGACGAGCCCACCGCCGGCCTCGACCCGGAGGAACGCAACCGCTTCCTCAACCTGCTGGCGGCGATCGGCGAGAACGTAGCGGTGATCCTGTCCACCCACATCGTCGAGGACGTGACCGACCTGTGCCCGACGATGGCGATCATGAACAAGGGCCAGGTGCTGCTGACCGGCCGCCCCAGCGAAGCGATCAACGCCCTGCAGCACCAGGTCTGGCGCAAGCAGGTCGATCCTTCGGAGCTGGCCGACCATGAAGCGCGCTACGTGGTGCTGTCGACCCGTCTGGTCGGTGGCCGCCCGGTGATCCATGTGCACAGCGCCAACGACCCCGGCGACGGCTTTGCGGCCGTGGCTCCCGACCTCGAAGACGTGTACTTCCAGCGCCTGCGCCTGCAGGCCCGTGCTCGCGCAGCAGCCTGAGCGGAGCACGCCATGATCCTCGATTTCTTCCGTTTCGAGCTGCGCGAGCAGCTGCGTTCCCCGCTGCTGTGGCTGCTGGCCGGGCTGTTCGCCCTGCTCGCCTTCGCCGCTGCGTCCAGCGACGCCGTACAGATCGGTGGTGGCAGCGGCAACGTGCACAGCAACGCGCCCACCGTGATCGCGCAGATGCTGGGCATCTTCACCCTGCTCGGCATGCTGGTCACCGCCCTGTTCGTCAGCAATGCGCTGCTGCGTGACTTCGAACTGGGCACCGCCGAGCTGATCTTCGCCAGCCCGGTGAAACGCCGCGATTACCTGGCCGGCCGCATCGCCGCCGCCCTGGCTACCGGCCTGCTGTTCTACCTGCTGGTCGCTTTCGGGCTCTGGCTGGCACCGTTCATGCCCTGGGTGGACGCCGAGCGCATGGGGCCGATCAGCTGGCAGGGCTATGCCTGGAGTTTTGCGGTCATCGTCATTCCCAACCTGTTGTTCACCACCGCGCTGCTGTCATTGCTGGCAGCGGTCACGCGTTCAATCCTGTGGGTCTACATCGGGCTGGTGGCCTACCTGGTCCTGTTCGGCGCCAGCGCGGCGGTGCTGCGCGACATCGACAACACCTGGCTGGCGGTGCTCAGCGAGCCTTTGGGCATGCGCGCCCTGTCGCGCACCATCCGCTACTGGTCCACCGCCGAGCACAACAGCGGCGTTCCCGGCCTGGCGGGCTACCTGCTGGCCAACCGTGCCCTGTGGCTGGGTGTGACGGCGCTGCTGTTCGCCGCCACGTTCGCCCTTTTCCGCACCGAGCGCAGCGGCAGCGGCCGTCGTCGCTGGGGCCGCCGGCAGGCGCAGCCGGTTGCCGACGCCGCCGCCCTCCGGCCCAACCGCAACCCGTTGCCGCGCGTGGTACCGGCATTCAGCGCGACCACCGCGTGGCAACAGTTCCTGCGCCAGGTGCGCTTCGACACGCGCGGCGTCCTGCGCAGCGTGCCGTTCATCGTGCTGCTGGTGCTGGGCCTGGCCAATTTCCTGCCCAACGCGCTGTTCCGGCAGACCCTGTACGGCACCTCGATCTGGCCGGTCACCTCGCAGATGATCATGGGCCTGCAGGGGGCCTTCAGCTGGCTGCTGGTGATCATCGTGCTGTTCTTCGCCGGTGAGCTGGTGTGGAAGGAACGCAGCGCGCGCATCAACGAAGTGACCGATGCCATGCCGGTGCCGAACTGGGTACCGCTGCTGGCCAAGTTCACCGCACTGCTGGCAGTGATCATCTGCTTCCAGGCCGCCGGTGCACTGGCGGCGATGGGCGTGCAGCTGGTCAAGGGCTACACCCACCTGGAGCCGCTGCTGTACCTGCGCAGCCTGGCGCTGGATTCGGTGATCTACATCCTGATGGGGGGCCTGGCACTGGTGCTGCAGGTGCTCACCAACAACAAGTTCGTCGGTTACGCGCTGCTGATCGTGGTGATGATCGGCCAGGGCGTGCTCGGCATGCTGGACTACACGCAGAACCTGTACACCTTCGGTGGCTGGCCCAACGCTCCCTATTCGGACATGAACGGCTACGGCCACTTCCTGCCGGGGCAGCTGGCATTCCAGGGCTACTGGGCGCTGTTCCTGCTGACCCTGATGTGCCTGGCATCGGCGCTCTGGGTGCGCGGTGTCAGCCAGGGCCTGCGCCAGCGCCTGGCCCTGGCCGGCCGCCGCCTGCGCGGCCCGACCGGCGTCTTCGCCGGACTCGCGGCATTGGCCTTCGCCGGCGTGGGCAGCTGGCTGTACTGGAGCACCAATATCCGCAACGAGTTCATCTCGCCCGACCAGCAGCTGGACCTGCAGGCCCGCTACGAGCGCGAGCTGTCGAAGTACCGCACCCTGCCGCAGCCGCGCATCGTGGCGGTGGACAACCGCGTGGACCTGTTCCCGGAATCGCAGTCGATGGTGATCGATGCGAACTGGACGGTGCGCAATACCCATGCCACGCCGATCCAGGACGTGCATGTCTCGATGGGCGATGACAAGCAGCTGGTCGACGTCGACCTGGGTGGGCAGACGCTGTCGTTGCACGACGCCGATCTCGGCTACCGCATCTACCACCTGCAGAAGCCGCTGCAGCCGGGCGAAACCCGCAGCGTGCATTTCCGGGTGGTGCAGAAACCCAACGGCATCACCGCCGGGCCGGCGCCGAGCAACATCGTGGACAACGGCACCTTCTTCAACAGCCGCGTGCTGCCCTCGTTCGGCTACAACGAGGGCGCCGAGATCAGCGACCGCAACGAGCGGCGCAAGCGCGGCCTGGGTGAGCCGCGGCGCATGCCCAGGCTGGAGGACGAAGCGGCGCGTGCCAACACGTACATTGCCAACGATGCCGACTGGCTCGACTTCCGCACCACGGTCTGCACCGCACCGGACCAGGTGGCGCTGGCCCCGGGCTACCTGCAGCGCGAGACCACGATCAACGGCCGGCGCTGCTTCAGCTACGCCATGGACCGGCCGATGCTGAACTTCTATGCCTATCTATCGGCACGCTGGGAGGTGCGCAAGGCGAAGTACAAGGACATCCCGATCGAGGTCTACTTCGACCCGGCGCACGGCTACAACGTGGACCGGATGATCGAGGCGGCGCAGAAGTCGCTGGCCTATTACGAGGCGAACTTCACCCCGTACCAGCACCGCCAGGTACGCATCATCGAATTCCCGGGCTATGCCCGCTTCGCGCAGTCCTTCGCCAACACCATCCCCTATTCCGAGGCCATCGGTTTCATCGCCGACCTGCGCGACCCGGACAAGGTGGACTACGTGTTCTACGTGACCGCGCACGAGATCGCGCACCAGTGGTGGGCGCACCAGGTGATCGGCGCCAACGTGCAGGGCGCGACCGTGCTGTCCGAATCGCTGTCGCAGTACTCGGCCTTGATGGTGATGGAGCAGGAATACGGCCGCCAGCACATGCGCCAGTTCCTCAAGCGCGAACTGGACGGCTACCTGTCCGGCCGCGGTGGCGAAGCCATCGAGGAACAGCCGCTGGAACGCGTGGAGAACCAGCAGTACATCCACTACCAGAAGGGTTCGCTGGTGTTCTACCGCCTGCGCGAGGAAATCGGCGAGCAGGCGCTGAACCGTGCGTTGAAGCGCTTCCTGCAGGACAAGGGCTACCAGCAGCCGCCGTACACCACCTCACGCGAGCTGCTGGGCTACATCCGCGCCGAGACCCCGGCCGACCGCCAGCAGCTGGTCACCGACCTGTTCGAGAAGATCAGCTTCTACGACAACCGGGTGATGGCCGCCAGCGCCCGCAAACGTGCTGACGGCCGCTACGACGTGACCCTGGACCTGCATGCCGCCAAGCAGTACGCCGATGGCAAGGGCAGGGAGAGCGAGGCGAAGATGGATGACTGGGTCGAGATCGGCGTGTTCGCCACCGGGCCGTCGGGCAAGGAGCGCGACCAGAAGGTGCTGTACCTGCAGCGCCACCACATCACCAGCGCCGCGCCGAAGATCACGGTGACGGTGGATGAAAAGCCGGACGAAGCAGGCTTCGATCCCTACAACAAGCTGATCGACCGGGTGAGCGATGACAACCGGCGCAAGGTGACGATGTGAAGCAACGGGGCGCCGGCCGATGTGCCGGTGCTCCGCGCGACGCGTGCGGGCTTGGCTTGGCCTTGCTGTAATGCCGAGCCCTGCCCCGCACACCGTCCACGACAACCGCGAAGGTTCAGCGCACCGGGGCCTTCGGCCCCAGCAACGCCAGCAGCACGAAGACCACGATCGAGGCGACGGTGCCAAGCACCGCCGGCAACCCGAATGCCCACGCCGGACGGCCCTGCTGGCGCGCCCACTGGCCCAGATGCCAGGCTGCCCCCAGGTTGATCAGCCAGGCAATGGCGAACACCGGCCACAGCACCATGCCCACCGCACGCAGAACAGGCATGGACACCAGTGCGGCGACGATGGCCGCGAACAGGAAGACCAGTGCGGAGCGGGAATGGCGTGATCGTGCCGGTGCGTCGGCGGGTGATTCGCTGAATTCCATGGAGAGTGCCTCGATCCCGATGTAGTCCAAAGGGGATCACGTACGGTGCCCGAAGGGAAGCTCTCTGTAGTATCGAGCCGTGCTCGACTGATCCGGCATTGCGCGAACGGCAGCCGAGCATGGGCTTGGCTCTACATGACAATCAACCCTGGGCGAAGTCCTTCAGGATCTCGCCGACGCCGCTGGGCGAGATCTCGAAGCCCAGCGGGGTACCGGGGTTGATCACCACGCCGTAGCCACCCGGCACCCGGCGCAGCACGTCCAGCATCCGCCAGCGGATCTGGTGTTCGGCCTGCTGGCTGTAGATGCCCACCCGCGACGGATCGGTGAACACGGCCACGTGCAGGGTGGCCTGCTTGTCGAACAGCAGCGGGTCGAAGCCGCTGCCATCGGGGGTCACCAGGCTGCCGGTCAGCAGTACCACCTCGGAGGCGACGAAGGCCTCCATGAAGGCGCGGATCGGCACCGACCCGTCCATCGCCGCCTTCAGCAGGGTTTCGATCGGGGTCTGCGGGGCGAGGTCGGTCATGGCGATACGGCGGGGCGTGAGGGGGGCCTATTGTGCCGGATATGGTCACCCCGGTAGTGCCGGCCGCTGGCCGGCACCTGAAGGTGCAATGGATTCATGGGTTGCCGGCCAGCGGCCGGCACTACCGCCCCAGCCGCACGTCCCGCGCCCGCTGGTCGGCCATCGCCTTGTCCAGCTCGGCCTGCAGCGCCGGCTGCTGCACGGCGGCATCGAGCACGTACACCTTCACCCCGTGCGCCGGCACTTCGGCCTTCAGGGAAGCATCCACCTGCAACGAACCGCCGTCCAGCGCATCACGCCAGCGGCCCGCCTGGACGTACCGCGCCACGGTGAAGGTCTTCGCACTGTCGCCCTTGTTCAGCAGCACCAGCGCGGTCTGCGCCACCTCGCCATGCTGCAGCACGCGGAAGAACACCGCCTCATCACCCTGCAGGCGCTCGTTCACCTGCAGGCCGCGCTGCAGCGCCGGAGTGGCTGCGCGCAGCCGGGCGATACGCTGCAGCGGCGCGAAGATCGGACTCTTCGGCGCAGCATCCACACGCGGCTGGCCGAAGTAAGCGCGATTGCCGGCATGCTCGGCACGGCCACGCATGAAACCCGTCTCCGAGCCGTAATAGACCACCGGAATGCCGCGCGCGGTGAACAGCCAGTTGTGTGCATCAATGAAGCCACTGTCGCTGGCCTGCAGTCGTGGCATGTCGTGGTTGTCGTAGAAGCTCATCAGCTCATACGGGTTGGCATACGGCCCACCCCTCAGGTGCAGCGGCTCGGCCAGGGTCTCGAAACCCTTGCCGGCGGTGCCGAAGGTCTGCTCCAGTGCACCGCGCAACGGGAAGTCGAGCACGCTGACGTTGGCGTTGGCCGGCCAGGTGTGCTCTGCAATGCGCGCGGCATCGTAATCGAACGCTTCGCCGAACATGAACATGCCCGGGTGCTCGGCGCGGATACGCTTGACGAAGGCATGCCACCACGGGTGCGGCAACCAGCCGATGGTGTCGATGCGCAGCGCATCCACGCCCTGCGCGGCCCATTGCAGGTAAGCACCGACCAGGTAGTCCATCACCGCCGGATTGTCCTGGTTGAAGTCGGACAGCTCGGCAAGGTTGCCATCGAAGATCGAGCCGTCCTTGCTGTCGACCGGTCCAATGCTGTTGTAGAACGCGTGCAGCGGGTTGTGCTTCGGATCCAGTTCCTGCGGCGGCAGGTTCTGGTGGTCGGCGATCAGTTTTCCGTCCTTGTCGAAGATCTGCCCGAACTGCGGCTGCCGTGTCGGCATGGTCCAGGCCGGCGAACCGTGGTTGCCTACGATGTCCAGCACCACCTTCAAGCCGGCACCGTGCAGGCCCTTGGTCAGCCCGGCGAAATCCAGGTCTTTGCTGGGCAGGTGCTCATCGAGCTTGTAGAAGTTGATGCCCCAGTACCCGTGGTAGCCGGTCTTGCCGCGGTCGGTCAGCGTGCTGGTGCAGCTGATCGGCTTGCTGCCGGTAAAGGCCTCGTCCGGGTTGTCGACGATGGGCGTGATCCACACCGCGCCGAAGCCGAGGTTGCGGATGTACTGCGCATTGTCGAGCACGCCGCGGAAGTCGCCGCCGAGATAGCCGATGTTGCCGTCCACCTTGTCCGGGCATGGCACCGGAATATCGAAGGTGCGGTGCACGCCGCCCTGGTCACGGTGATCGTTGGACGGATCACCGTTGACGAAGCGGTCGGTGACCACGAAGTACACCGCATCGCTGGCGAACGGTTCGGTGGTGCCCACATAGTCCGGGCGCGGCGCGGCCGCCGCATGGCCGGCCAGCAGCATCAAGGAAACAGCAACAGACAACGCAGCACGCATCACACCACCTCCGGACGGGACGGAACCCACAACACGCACAGGCCGGCAATGAACAGGCTGCAGCCGCCCAGCACCAGCACATGCATCGGCTGGCCGCCCAGCAACGTGCGCAGGGCGAAGCCGAGTGCACTGGCCGCCACCAGCTGCGGGATCACGATGAAGAAATTGAAGATGCCCATGTACACGCCCATCTTCGATGCCGGCACGCTGTCGGACAGCAGTGCATACGGCAGCGAGAGGATGGACGCCCAGGCGAAACCGACGCCGACCATCGACAGCAGCAGCCAGTGCGGGTCGCGGATGAACATCAGCGAGACCAGGCCGGCACCGCCCAGCCACAGGTTGACCAGGTGGCTCCAGCGCAGGCCGATCGCACGCACCATGAGTGGAATCAGCACCGCCGCCAACGCGGCGAACCCGTTGTAGGCGCCAAACAGCACGCCCACCCAGTTGGCGCCCTCGTTGTAGGCCGCCGACTCTGGTTCAGTCGAACCGAAATGGGCGCCAGCCACCGCGGCGGTGGTGTAGATCCACATCGCAAACAGCGCGAACCACGAGAAGAACTGTACCCACGCCAGGCGACGCATGGTGACCGGCATCGCGCGCAGGTCGCCGACGATGGCGGCCAGCATGTGCGTGGCCGGCAGCGTACGCGCGAGCGCCAGCAGCAGGCCATAGCCGGCACACAGGCCGGCCAGCACGTACAGCATCCGGTCGCCCTGCCGCCAGGTAATCAGCAGCGCCAGCAGTACGCCCAGCCCCAGCCATGCAGCCACCTGCACCCAGGGCGCCGGGCCGCTGATCGGCGCCGCTGCGTGATGTGCCGGAGGTTCGGCGTCATCGAAACCGGCCAGCTCCGCCGGTGAGTATTCGCGGGTGCTGACCACCGTCCAGGTGATTGCCGCCAGCAGCACCACCGCGCCGAAGTAGAACGCATAGCGCACGGTATCAGGCACCTCACCTGCGGCGGCCGTATTGGCGACCCCGAAGTGGGCCAGGATGAACGGCAGGAAGCTGGCGACGATGGCGCCCACGCCGATGAAGAAGCTCTGCATGGCATAACCGGCCGGACGCTGGCGCGGCGCCAGCTGGTCGCCGACGAAGGCGCGGAACGGCTCCATCGACACGTTGATCGAGGCATCGAGTACCCACAGCGTGCCGGCGGCGATCCACAACGTCGGCGAGTTCGGCATCACCAGCAGCGCCAGCGTGGTCAGCACCGCTCCGATCATGAAATAAGGACGGCGGCGCCCCCAGCGCGTCCAGGTGCGGTCGGACAGGTAACCGATCACCGGCTGCACCAGCAGGCCGGTCAGCGGCGCGGCGATCCACAGCCCGGGCACCGCGTCGATGTCCGCGCCCAGCGTCTCGAAGATGCGGCTGGCATTGGCGTTCTGCAGGGCGAAGCCGAACTGGATGCCCAGGAAGCCGAAACACATGTTCCAGATCTGCCAGAACGACAGCTGCGGCTTGGCGGAACGATTCATCGTGCGCCCTCTGCCGCGGCCACCGGCGCCACCATCAGCGCCTGCACCTGGGCTTGGTTGAGCACGCCATCGCGTCCGCCCTTGCCCCCGGTGTAGTGCGCGAAGTGCTGCAGCGCGCTCATGTTGAAGCCTTCTTCAAGCGTGACCGTGCATCGGCCCTTGGGCACCGTGAATGTCGCCGAGGTCGAGTCCTGCACGGCCACGCTGTGCGGCAGGGTGACGGTGTGCCGCTGCAACGGCTGGCCCGGGCACTGCAGCACCAGCTGCTTCACCGCAGCGGTGACGCCGGTGTTGATCGGCCCGTTCGGATTGCGGTACTGCAGGCGCAGGCGCACCTGCCCGGCCCTGGCGGAGGTGAACTGCCAGCGCTGCGTACCCTTCAGTCGCTGCTGCGGACCGACGCAGACCATCGGGCTGTGCAGCGATTCAATTGCACCGTCGCGCCGGGTCAGGCTGAGGCAATGCTGCAGGCCATCGTCACCGATGCGTGCAAGGCCATTGCTGGCGGCGAGCGCCCGGCCGTCCTGCCACAGCACCTGGCCTGCAGCGACCACGACATTCCAGCCCCTGCCCTTGCGTTGCACCTGCGGTGCGGCCGGCGTGGCCGGTGCGCGCGCATCTGCGTCGGCCGTCGTCGCCGCGCTGCGTGGCGCCGCTGCGGCGGGCACCAGCTGCACGGTGGTGGTGGCGCCACGGGTCTTCACCTTGCCCGCCACCAGCAGGCCATCACCCACCTGCTTCGGTCGCTCCAGCACATAACGCCTGCCATCGGCCTCCAGGGAGATGCGGCGCTGATTGCCGAACAGTTCGGGCACCAGCACGGCCGGCAGCTTGGGCTGCACGCGGCCATCGTCCTGCACGCCGAATACGCCCTCGACCACCATCGACAGATAGCCGGCCACCGACCACAGCTGGCGTTCGGAGTTGACCACCGGGCCGCTCAGCACGCCCTCGTCAACATGCACCGCCTGGCTGACCAGCTCGTAGTTCTCCATGTTGGAACCGGCCAGCGCGGCGCCCTGCATCAGCGAGCGGATCTCGGCGGCGATGCGCGGTGCATCGTCCAGCTGGCGCGCCGCGCGCAGCGAATAGGCACTGACGAACGGCCAGATCGCGCGGTTGTGGTAGATCGGCTGCTGCGCCTCCTGCGGCCACACCACCGGGCTGCCGGCCGGCCCCATCGGATAGGCGGCCAATGCACGGCGCGCCCGCTCGGGTGGCAGCACTTCGGCCAGGATGCCCAGCGACAGGCCAAGCAGATCGACCTTGGCGTACGGCACCGGGTGCGCGGCCTCGCCGATGTAGCTCATGTACTGGCCGATATCCTCGCGCCAGAAGCGCGCATCGATCTGCTGCGCCAATGCATCGGCCCATGCCCTGTAGTCGGCCGCGCGGGCATCGCCGTGCTGCCCGGCCAGGCGTTCGGCCAGGCGCAGTGCCTGGTAGTGCAGCACGTTGGTGGACAATGCGTAGGAATCACCGATGAAACGCACGTCCTCGCGGGTCCAGTCTGGATAGGTCTGCTCGCGCCAGTCCAGGAAGGAGGTCTCGCCGCGGTACAGGCCCATCTGCGCGTCGAACACCATCGCGCGGTCCTGCGCCAGCGTGCCCTGCAGCGCCTGCCAGACCTGATCGGCAAACGCTCGGTCCTCCAGCAGGTGGCGTGCCGCCAGGAACCACACCACGCGATCACTGCTGATCGGCCAGCTGCCGCCGGAACCGGTGTCCTGCGCCACGAACAGGCCGGGCGTACGCCCGTCACGGGCTGCCGACAGCTTGAACTGCAGCGACTGCCGGGTGCGCTGCGGGTCCAGCCGCGCCAGCGCCAGGTCGGCGGCGAAGCTGACATCACGGGTCCACACATAGGGCCAGCGTGCACCGGTCTGGAAGCACTCGCACGGGACCGGCCGGCCCTCGTCGAACGCCGGATCACGGATCGCGTCCACGCGGTCCTGGGACATCTCCTGCTGGGCCAG
Organism: Stenotrophomonas sp.; assembly: GCF_059505245.1. NCBI lineage: Bacteria > Pseudomonadati > Pseudomonadota > Gammaproteobacteria > Lysobacterales > Lysobacteraceae > Stenotrophomonas > Stenotrophomonas sp. The sequence continues at coordinate 49,434 of NZ_JCACKF010000015.1, read as the reverse complement.
CGCGAACAGGGCATCGAACATCACGCTGCCGGTCTGGCTGCGCATCGGTGCGGCTGCGATCTGCACTGCGCCCTTCGGCGCATGCAGCACGAAGCTGCCCTTGGCAGCGGCTTCGGCGCGCGCATGGCGACCGTCGAATTGCAGGTCGGCCGCCTGCGCGGTCGATCCCAGCGCTGCCCCCAGGGCAGCGGTCAGGCAAATGATCTTCAGCATCGAAGCGGCGGACCGGCTTGCGCCCGTCGGCCTCCCTCCCTCTCTGCACGCGTTGTAGGTCCGCACCGTCGTTGCCGGCGGGCGGGCGCGGCCCCTCCCTCAAGGTGCCTGGGCCCCATGGTAGACGCGGGGCTGTCGGCTGCGTCCAGTTGCATACGTATTCATGGCATCGCGCGGTGGCGCGCCCGCCGCGCTGGCTTATGGTCCGGGTCTGCCAACGGCGCCTTGGGAGGGGAATTGCCGATGTCATCCACTGCTGTACGCGCGGTGTTCGCGCACATGCTCGGCCTGGCCCTGATCGGGTGGGCCACGCTGGTACAGGCCGCGCCACAGGTGGCCAGCGTCGAATCGCCGGGCAAGGTATTGAAGGTCAGTCTGCTGCTGGACGGCGGCACCGCCCGCTACCGTGTCGAGCGCCTGGGCGACACCGTGGTGGAGGATTCGAAGCTTGGCTTTGCCCTGCGCGACGGTCGCCTGGACCGCGATTTCGCCCTGCTTGGCCAGCAGCGGCGCAGCGTCGACGACACCTGGGAGCAGCCGTGGGGCGAGCGCCGGCTCACCCGCAACCACTTCAACGAGCTGACCGTGCAGTTGGCTGAAACCACCGGCCGCAAGCGGCGGCTGGATGTGGTGTTCCGCGTCTACGATGATGGCCTTGGCTTCCGCTATGTGTTCCCTGAACAACCGAACCTGCGCGAAGCCATCATCGATGACGAACTGACCGAGTTCGCCATCGCGCCCGAATCAACCGCCTGGTGGATTCCCGCCGGCGAACCGATCCACTACGAATACCTGTATCAGCGCACGCCGCTGCGCGAAGTGCCGCTGGTGCATACGCCGATGACCCTGCGCAGCCGCGATGGCCTGCATCTGGCGATCCACGAGGCAGCGCTGGTGGACTATGCCGGCATGTGGCTGCGGCGCACCGAGGGGCAGCGCCTGCGCGCGCAGCTGTCGCCCTCGGCCGAAGGCTGGAAGGTACGCCGCACCCTGCCCTTCGCCACGCCGTGGCGCACGCTGCAGATCGCCGATCGTGCCGGTGGCCTGGTCGAATCGGACCTGATCCTCAACCTCAATGAACCCAACGCGCTGGGCGATGTGAGCTGGGTGAAGCCGGCCAAGTACCTGGGCGTGTGGTGGTCGATGCACCTGGACAACGAGAGCTGGGCAACCGGACCGAAGCACGCGGCCACCACCGCCAAGACCAGGAAGGTGATCGACTTCGCCGCCGCGCATGGCTTCCGTGGCGTGCTGGTGGAAGGCTGGAACCCGGGCTGGGACGGCAACTGGGTGGGCAATGGCTACGACTTCGATTTCACCCGTGCCACGCCCGATTTCGATATCGAAGCGCTGTCGGCGTACGGCCTGAAAAAGGGTGTGCACCTGATCGGCCACCATGAAACCGGCTGCGCCATCGAGCACTACGAGGACCAGTTGGGCGCCGCGCTGGACCTGTACGCACGACTGGGCGTGGACCAGTTCAAGACCGGCTACGTCTGCGACGACGGCCAGGTCGACCGCCGCAATCCGGCCGGGGGCCCACTGTGGCGTGAGTGGCACGACGGGCAGTTCATGGCCCGCCACCACCTGAAGGTGGTGCAGGAAGCCGCGCGCCGGCACCTGTCGGTCAACCCGCATGAGCCGATAAAGGATACCGGCCTGCGCCGCACCTATCCCAACTGGATCTCACGCGAAGGCGCGCGCGGCATGGAATACAACGCCTGGGGCCAGCCGCCGAACCCGCCGGAGCATGAGGTCAACCTGGTGTTCACCCGCATGCTGGCCGGGCCAATGGATTACACCCCCGGCATCCTCAGCCTGAAGGGCCGCCACGGCCAGGCCATTCCCAGCACGCTGGCCCGCCAGCTTGCCCTGTACGTGGTGCTGTACAGCCCGATCCAGATGGCCGCGGACCTGCCCGAACACTACCTGCAGCATCGCGAGGCGTTCCGTTTCATCGAGGACGTGGCGGTGGACTGGGAGCAGAGCCGCGTGCTCGATGGCGAAGTGGGTGACTACGTGACGATCGTGCGCCGCGACCGCAACAGCCGCGACTGGTTCCTCGGCAGCATCACCGACGAACACGGCCGCGTGCTGCCGGTACCGCTGGGCTTCCTGGAGCCAGGCGTGCGCTATCGCGCCGAGATCTACCGCGATGGTGAAGGCGCTGATTTCCGCAGCAACCCGTTCGCGTTCGCACGCGAAACCCGCGAGGTGACCAGTGCCGATGCACTGACGCTGGTGCTGGCACCGGGCGGTGGGCAGGCCATTCGCTTCACGCCCATCCATTGAACGTTTTCCTACCTGCGCTCCCGTAGCGCCCGAGCCCATGCTCGGGCGGCGGTGCGTAGCACCGAAACGCAGCCGAGCATGGGCTCGGCTCTACCGAACAAGGCACCTGAAAGCGATTACAACCCTGCAGACGCCATTGAATACGTATGCAGGGTGATTCCCGCGAAGAACGCGCTGCCTACCATAGCGGCGACGACAGCGGCCACCGCGTCGCACGTTCACGGCCCCGCCGGAACGCTCACAAATCGATCTGCAACATTGCCTGGGAGGGGAAAATGTTGAACCACAAGCGCAGCGCGCTGAGCATCGCGCTGGCCGTTGTCCTGGCGCCGACGCTGGCGTCGGCACAGTCCACGCAGAACACCACCACGCCGGCCGGCACCGCCGCCACCAACCTGGATACGGTGCAGGTCACCGGCATCCGCCGCGGCATCGAGAGCGCGATCGCGGTCAAGCAGGACGCCACCTCGGTGGTCGAGGCAATCTCCGCTGAAGACATCGGCAAGCTGCCCGACGTCAGCATCGCCGAATCCATCTCGCGCCTGCCCGGCCTGGCCGCCCAGCGCGTGGCCGGGCGTGCGCAGGTGATCAGCGTGCGCGGCCTGTCGCCGGACTTCGCCACCACCCTGCTCAATGGCCGCGAAGTGGTCAGCACCGGCGACAACCGCGGCGTCGAGTTCGACCAGTACCCGTCCGAGCTGGTCAACGGCGTGACGGTGTACAAGACCCCGGACGCGGCGCTGGTCGGCCAGGGCCTGTCGGGCACCATCGACATGCAGACCGCGCGCCCGCTCAGCTTCGGCGAGCGCGTGATCGCGGTCAGTGGCCGCTACCAGAAGAGCTCGCTGGGCCGCGCCGCCAACACCGATCCGTACGGCAACCGCTTCAGCGCCAGCTACATCGACCAGTTCCTGGACAAGACCCTGGGCATCGCCATCGGCTACGCGCACAGCGACATGCCGATCCAGGAGAACCAGGTCGGCCTGTACGAGCCGTGGACCACCGAGCACACCGACAAGGGCGACCGCCCGGGCGTGGGCGCCGGCACCTACTTCTCCGATGGTATCAAGGCGCTGCGCCGCACCGGCAACAACAAGCGCGACGGCGTGATGGCCACGATCCAGTTCCGCCCGAACAACAGCTGGACCAGCACCTTCGATGCCTTCCACACCGAAGCCGAGCAGATCGACACCGCCAACCAGTTCGAGCTGAACCTCAGCAACTACAACGGCAACTACACCCCGGGCCTGCTGGTCAGCAACCCGCATGTCAACGCCAACGGCTCGTTCACCGGCGGCACCGCCAGCGGCGTGTATCCGCTGGTGCGCGGCATGTACAACAAGCGCAAGGACAAGATCGATGCGTTCGGCTGGAACAACGAGTTCAACTTCGGCGGCGTCAAGCTGGTCGCCGACCTGAACTACTCCAAGGCCACGCGCGACGAGCTGAACCTGGAAAACAACCTGCAGCTGACCCCGATGCCGCAACTGGATACGGTCGGCGTGTCGATCCGCCAGGACGGCTTCTCGCAGATCAGCCCGGGCCTGAACTACTCCAACCCCGATGCGCTGTTCCTGACCAACACGATCTACGGCTCCGGCTACGGCAAGGTGCCGCAGGTGGAAGACCGCCTGAAGGGCGGCAAGCTGGCTGCCACCATCGCCCTTCCTGATGCCATCGCCTCATGGGCACCGGACATCGACATCGGCGTGAACTATGCCGACCGCCGCAAGGTGAAGACCCAGTCCGAAGGCAACATCCTGCTCGGCGCACAGGGCGATGCCAACATCGCCTCGGACCTGCAGTACCGTCCGGTGGACCTGGGCTTCGCCGGCCTCGGCACCATTCCGGCCTGGAACGTACCGGCCGCTGTGGGTCGTTACATGACCTTCAACCCGGTCGACAACCTGGACTACCTGATCCCCAAGTCGTGGACGGTCGAAGAGAAGATCACCACCGCCTGGGCGCGCCTGAACATCAACACCGACATCGGTGAAGTGGGCGTGCGCGGCAACATCGGCGTGCAGATGCAGCACACCGACCAGAGCTCGGATTCGCGCTACTGGGACAGCTCGCAGTCAGCCGGCAACAACGTGCAGCCGTATTCGAACGGCCGCACTTACAACGACTGGCTGCCGAGCTTGAACCTGGCCTTCATGTTCCCCCACCAGCAGACGCTGCGCTTCGCCGCCGCCAAGCAGGTCGCGCGCCCGCGCGTGGACCAGATGCGCGCCGGCCTGGAGTTCGGCGTGGATACCGGCACCGGCCGGCCGGGCGGCAGTGGTGGCAATCCGCTGCTGGATCCGTGGCGCGCCACCGCGCTGGACCTGTCCTATGAGAAGTACTTCGGCGAGAAGGCCTACGTGGCTGCCGCGATCTTCTACAAGGACCTGAAGAGCTACGTCTATACCCAATCGGTGGACAACTACGACTTCACCGCGCTGCTGGGCAGCTACGTGCCGCCGCCGGGCATGACCGCGCCGGTGCTGACCACCGGCACCTTCTCCGCGCCGCAGAACGGCAAGGGCGGCACGTTGAAGGGCCTGGAACTGACCGCATCGTTCCCGCTGGACATGCTGACCGACAGCCTGCGTGGCTTCGGCCTGCAGGCCAGCGCGACCTTCAACAAGAGCGACATCACCATCCTGGATCCGGAGAGCGCCTCCAGCGTGGGCAGTGACCCGATCAGCCTGCCGGGCCTGTCCAAGCGCGTGTACAACTTCACTGCCTATTACGAGCGCAGCGGTTTTGAAGCACGCGTCAGCCAGCGCCGGCGGTCGGACTTCATCGGTGAGATCGGCAACTTCAACGGCAACCGCAGCCTGCGCTATGTCGTCGGCGAAAACGTGACCGATGCGCAGGTCAGCTACACCTTCAGCGACAGCAGCGCCCTGCGTGGCCTGACCCTGCTGCTGCAGGGCAGCAACCTGACCAACGAGCCGTACCGCACCTACGCCGGCAGCAAGGACCGCCCGCTGGAGTACATCGAATGGGGCCGCACCTACATGCTGGGCGTGAACTACAAGTTCTGAGGCAGCGCCGGGCCCTGCCCGGCAGCCCGGACCCGGTAGTGCCGGCCGCTGGCCGGCAACAGAAAACAGGGAGCAGGACCGGAAACCCGCTGCGCAGGCAGCGGGTTTTCCTTTGCGCGGATGCCGGCCGCTGGTCGGCAAGGCCCAGCCACAAAAAAGGGACGGGGCGCTTCGGCCCCGTCCCCGCAAGTACCGCCACCGGAGAAAACGGTCAGCTGCGTCGGGCGCAATACACCGCGCGTGGCGGCAGCTGGAGTTCATTGCCCTGCACCGTGCCCGCATCCGGGCCCGGTACCACCACCTGCTGCCAGTTGCCCGGCGGCAGCGGATGGCTCACCGCTTCGGCCGACAGGTTGAAGGCCAGCAGGAGGGTTTCATCTGCAAGCATACGCTCGAACAGCAGCACGGGCTCGGCGCTTTCAAGAAATCTGATGCTGCCATGCAGGAGGGCCGGCTGGGTATGCCGCCAGGCCAGAAACGCGCGGAACGCCGCCAGCACCGAATGCGGGTCGCGCTCCTGCACGGCGACCGCCGCGGCCCGGTGTTCGGCCGGGATCGGCAGCCAGGGCTGGCCGGTGGTGAAGCCGGCCAGCGGTGCATCGGTCCACGGCAGCGGGGTACGGCAGCCGTCACGGCCCTTGAAATTCGGCCAGAAGGTGATGCCATAGGGGTCCTGCAGGGCCTCGAACGGCACCTCGGCCTCGGCCAGGCCCAGCTCCTCGCCCTGGTACAGGCAGACCGAACCGCGCAGCGAGCACAGCATCGCCACCAGCATCCGCGCCAGGCGCGGGTCGGCGGGGTGGCCGCCCCAGCGGCTGACCGCGCGCTCCACATCGTGGTTGGACACCGCCCAGCACGGCCAGCCTTCGGTCATCGCTGCTTCCAGGCGCGAGACCGTATCGCGGATGTAGGCCGCACTGTAGTCGTCCACCAGCAGCTCGAAGCTGTAGCCCATGTGCAGGCGGCCATCGCGGGTGTACTCGGCCGTGGTGGCCAGCGAGTCTTCCGACGAGATCTCGCCCAGGCTGACCGCCCCCGGGTATTCGTCCAGCAGCGCGCGCAGGCGCTCCAGGAACGGCAGGTTCTCCGGCTGCGTGTTGTTGTAGTAGTGGTACTGGTAGGCGTACGGGTTGTCCGGGCTGAAGCCGCGCCCCACCCGCTTGTCGGCGGGCTTGGCCGGGTTGTCACGCAACTGTGCGTCGTGGAAGCAGAAGTTGATCGCATCCAGGCGGAAGCCATCCACGCCGCGGTCGAGCCAGAAGCGCACGTTGTCCAGGGTCGCCTGCTGCACGTCCGGGTGATGGAAATTCAGGTCCGGCTGGTCGACCAGGAAGTTGTGCAGGTAGTACTGCTCACGGCGCGGCTCCCACTGCCAGGCGCAGCCGCCGAACAGCGACAGCCAGTTGTTGGGCGGGGTGCCATCCTCGCGCGGGTCGGCCCAGACGTACCAGTCGGCCTTCGGATTGCTGCGGTCCTGGCGGCTCTCACGGAACCACGCATGCTCGATCGAAGTGTGGCTCAGCACCTGGTCGATCATCACCTTCAGGCCCAGGCCGTGGGCCTTGGCCAACAGGCGGTCAAAGTCGTCCAGGCTGCCGAACAACGGGTCGACATCGCGGTAATCGGCGATGTCGTAGCCGAAGTCGGCCATCGGCGACCTGAAGAACGGCGAGATCCAGATCGCATCCACGCCCAGCGCGGCAATGTGGTCCAGGCGCTGGATGATGCCGGGCAGATCGCCCACGCCATCGCCGTTGGCATCAAGGTAACTGCGCGGGTAGATCTGGTAGATGACGGCTCCGCGCCACCATGGATAGTGCGACATCGACAGCCCCCCTCCGGGCATGCGGGACCCGCCGGCAGCGGGCCGAAATCCTGATCCGGCAAGCTTAGCGGCGGGCTCCCAGGCATGGCGCAACCTGCATACGTATTCACGCGGAGGGCCGCGCAGGCCGGGCTGGAATTGCCGCTCGGGCCGGTTTGCGCCCGAATTCACGGCCAGCGCCTATAATCGGTGGTGAGCCTGAAAGCCTGATCGCATGACCATCACCGAAGACACCCGTCCCGCCCTGGGCCTGCCCCAGATCCAGTCGCTTGCCGCGGCCGACATGGCCGCCGTCGACGCCCTGATCCGGCGCCGGCTGTCCTCGGACGTCGTGCTGATCAACCAGATCGCTGACCACATCATTTCCGCCGGCGGCAAACGCCTGCGCCCGATGCTGGTGATGCTGGCCGGCCATGCGGTCGGCCAGGCCGGTCCGGAGCACCACCAGCTGGCGGCGATCATCGAGTTCATCCACACCTCCACCCTGCTGCACGACGACGTGGTGGACGAATCCAGCCTGCGCCGTGGCCGCAGCACCGCCAACGCACTGTGGGGCAACGCGCCCAGCGTGCTGGTCGGCGACTTCCTGTACTCGCGCAGCTTCCAGCTGATGGTCGAGCTGGAGCGCATGCCGGTGATGCAGATCCTGGCCGACGCCACCAACCGCATCGCCGAGGGTGAAGTGCTGCAGCTGCTGCACGTACACAACCCGGATACCGACGAAGCCGCCTACCTGCGCGTGATCGAGCGCAAGACCGCGGTGCTGTTCGCCGCCGGCACCCGCCTGGGCGCGCTGGCCAGCGGCGTGGATGAAGCGACCCAGCAGGCCCTGTTCGACTACGGCATGCACCTGGGCTACGCGTTCCAGATCGCCGACGACGTGCTGGACTACTCGGCCAACGCCGAGGAGCTGGGCAAGAACCTGGGCGACGACCTCGCCGAGGGCAAGGCCACGCTGCCGCTGATCCACGCGATGGCCCACTCCGACGACGCCACCCGCGAGCGCCTGCGCACCATCGTGCAGGACGGTGACGCCTCGGCGATGCCGGAAGTGCTGGCCGCGATCCGCGCCACCGGCGGCCTGGAGTACAGCCGCGCGCGTGCAGAGGAATATGCCGAAGCCGCCGAGCGCGCGCTCGATGGCCTGGGCGACAACGATGCCGTGGCCGCCCTGCGCGGCCTGGCCCGCTACGCGGTGCAGCGCTCGCATTGACCGGCTGAGGTGTGCCGACCAACGGTCGGCACTGAAGCATCGGTAGTGCCGGCCGCTGGCCGGCATTCCCGATGACATCCGCAGCATCATGAGGTTGCCGGCCAGCGGCCGGCACTACCACTGCACGAATCAACGTTTCTCGAAGCGTTCCTCGAAGAACTCATCCAGCGCCTTCCATGCGCGCTTCGCCGCCCGCTCGTTGTACTGGCACCCCGGCGGACTGTTGGCATCGCGCTCGGCGAAGCAGTGCACCGCACCGCTGTAGTTGGTGAACTCCCACTCGACCTTGGCCGCGTCCATTTCCTTCTGGAAGCCAGCGATGTCCTCGGCGGTCACGCTCCTGTCGTCGGCGCCGTTGAGCACCAGCACCGACGGATGGCTGCCACCGGCCTGCGCCGGCAGCGGTGAACCCAACCCACCGTGCAGGCTGACCACACCGGCCAGCGGCGCACCGGCACGGGCCAGTTCCAGCACCGTGGTGCCGCCGAAACAGAAGCCCACCGCGCCGATCCGGCCGGCATCGAGCGGCACCTTGCCCGCCTGCGCCCTGAGCACGTTCACCGCCTCCAGCGCACGTGCGCGCAGCAGCGGCCTGTCATTGCGCAGCTTGGTTGCCACCGGCCCGGCCTCGGCATCGGTCTTCGGCCGCACGCCCTTTCCGTAGACATCGGCCACCAGCACCACGTAATCATCGCCGGCCAGCTGCTTGGCCTTTTCGACCGCCGATTCGTTCACGCCCTTCCAGTTCGGCACCATCACCAGACCCGGGCGCTTGTCGTTGTCGCCGTCGTCATAGACCAGCACGCCACTGAAGGTCGTGCCCTGGTGTTTCCATTCCACCGGCTGGGTCTTCATCGCCGCCCACGCCGGCATCGCCGCCAGCCCCAGGATCACCGCCACACCGCATCGCCAACGATTCATGCGCCTGCTCCGCAAGAAAAAGGGGACGGAGGGGATTAAGCCGCATTTGCCCCTCCCGCGTCGCATTCTGTATTGGCGACGTGACGCAGGTGTGGTTGGATACGACTTAATCCCCTCCGTCCCCTTTTTCCGTATGAACGTTGTTGACCGCTTTCTGTCTGGCCTGAACCCGCGCCTGCCTGCTGATGGCGCCGCGCAATGGATCCACGTCCAGGGCGCCAGCGCCGAAGACCTGCAGCGCCTGCGTGTGCAGTGGCCGCAGGTGCCGGACAGCCTGGTCGAACTGCTGTCGCGCGTGGATGGCACCCACTTCCGCGAATACCCCGGCGGCGAGGTCTGCGTGCTGATGCTCGGCTCGGACGTTGAGGACGGCGGCTATCCGTACTACCTGCGCTCGGTCGCGCAGATCTTCGAGGACCAGCACCAGTGGGACGACAGCATCCGTTCCATCTATGAAGAGTGGCTGGATGACGAACCGGAGATCCTCGGCGAGGGCATCGACGCGGATCTGCCGATGAGCCGTCGGCTGTGCTTCTCGCACTGCATGAACAATGGCGGCACCTCGATGCTGTACCTGGATTTCGATCCCGCACCGGGCGGTACGGTCGGCCAGGTGGTGCGCTACCTGCATGATCCGGACAGTTACGCGGTGATCGCGCCCAGCTTCGACGCCTACCTGCAGCAGCTGATTGACGGCGCTTACGCGTTCATCGATCAGGACTACTGAAATCCAGCCGAGCATGGGCTCGGCTCTACAGTAGATCCACGCCATGCGTGGATAGCTGCACAGGATCCCGCCGGGGTCAGAGCCCTTTCCTGCGGAAAGGGATCCGACCCCTCACCCGATGCCCAACCCCGGAATCGCGCTGATGCTGTCCGGATCGAAGCCGGCCAGCTCGGCGAAATGACGTCCGCGCGCCACGTAGTCGCGGTACGCACCAAAGCTCGGTGCACCCGGCGACAGCAGCACCACCCCGCACTGTTCGCCCAGCGCGGCGCGCGCCAAGGCCATCGCCTCGGCGAGATCGCCCGCCGCATGCAGGCCGAAGCGACCGGCGTCGGCCAGCGGCTGCAGCATCGCGTGGATGCGCGGGCCGTTGCTGCCCATGGTCACGATCTCCACCGGCGGCACATCGTGCGCCATGTGCTGCATGAAATCGGTCCAGTCCAGGCCACGGTCATGCCCGCCGACCAGCAGCGCGATGCGCTGGCCGGCGAAGCACTCCAGCGCAGCCAGGCTGGCATGCGGCGTGGTGCTGATCGAATCGTTGACGTAGGTCAGGCCATCGGCCACGCCGATGCGCTGCAGGCGGTTGGGCAGCGGACGGAAGTCCTGCACCGCCGGCGCAAGCGCCGCGCCATCCAGCCCCAGCGCTTCCAGCGCGGCCAGCACCGCGCACAGGTTGCCACGGTTGTGGCGGCCCGGTAGCGGCGTGTTGCGGGTATCAAACACGGCCTGCTCACCGCGATGCACGATGTCGCCGCGCATGTGCCAGCCCTGCGGCTGGTTGAACCAGACCACTTCGCTGTCAGGCAACGACAGCGCGGCAAGACGCGGATCGGCGGCATTAAGCACGGCGATGCGCGGTGCGGCTTCAGTCACCAGCCGCAGCTTGTCTTCGATGTAACGCTGTTCGCTGCCGTGCCAGTCCAGGTGTTCCGGGAACAGGTTAAGCACCACCGCCACCTGCGGGCGGGCGCCACTGCGTGCCACCTCACCGGTCTGGTAGCTCGACAGTTCCACCGCCCAGTACTCGGGCGCGGGCTGGGGATCCAGCACTTCCAGCAGCGGCAGGCCGATGTTGCCGACCAGGCCGGTGCGGTGGCCGGCCGCGCGCAATAGATGCGCGACCAAGGCGGTGGTGGTGCTCTTGCCCTTGGTACCGGTCACGCACACGGTGTCGTGCACGATGCCATCGTCGGCCGCGTGTTCGGCGAACCACAGCGCGGTGCCACCGATGAAGCTGGTGCCCTGCCCTGCAGCCGCCAGCGCGATCGGCTGGTAGGGGCTGATGCCGGGCGATTTGATCACCACGTCGAACGCGGCCAGCGCTTCAGCGGAAGGCTCGCCACGCACGTCCAGCGCGCCCTTCGTTTCCGCACGCGCCGCCTCGACCTCGGACGCCGGGCAGAACAGGCTCAATGCCAGCGTGGGCAGGCGCGCGCGCAGCACCGCAAACGCGGCGCGGCCCTCACGGCCCCAGCCCCACAGCGCGACGCGCTTTCCTTCAAGCTTCGAAATCTTCACGCACCCGTTCCCACAGCGCAGCTGGAACACGGTGCTCGCCCTGCAGCTGCAGCAGCGGTGCCAGTTCCAGTTCGGCGGCATCCAGCTGCGGCTGGATCTCGTTGCAGAAGCGCTTCACCAGCACGTCTTCCTTCCACTCCGGGCGCTGTGCCAGGGTCGCCATCGCCGCACGCGATTCGCGGCCTTCGCCCACGCACTCGAACGGCTTGTGGTCCTGGAATTCCAGCAGCGCATCGAAGCCACCGGCCTGCTCGGCATCGTCCAGCAGGTTGCGGCCGAAGATGCGCACCAGGCGCGTCTTGGGCATGAACGGGGCCAGCGCCAGGAACACGAAATGGCATTTCGGGCAGACGCCGCACCAGCGGTTCACCGGGCGCTCGCCGAGGATGTGGAAGTTGCGGTTGCAACTGGAGAAATGCGCGTCGTAGAAGTCACTCTTGGCGAACTGGCGGGCCACCGCTAGCTCGGACATCGGGCGCAGCAGCGAGTAGTACTGCAGGTCCGCCGCCACGTACTTCTGCACATGGCTACCGAAGGCCTGCTCGCAGGCCCACCCCTTGGACCACTGGTGGTTCACTTCGCCGGTGCCTGGAATCTGGCTGCCGTAGCTGGCCGAGCGCTCGTTGGAGAACACGACCTGGTCCACGCCGTGCAGCAACGCGGCCAGCACCATGATCGCCGAGTTCACCACCGTCACCGGGATATGGCCGTTCCAGGCGCCCTGGCGGTTCAACTCGAACAGTTCCGGTGCCAGCGTGCGGCCCAGGTTCAAGGTCGGCAGGCCAGTGCGCTCGGCGCACGCACGGATCAGCTGCGAGCCACCGATCCAGGTCACGGTCTCGTCCACGCCGGCACGGCGCAGCGCTTCGATGCTGACCAGCGAGTCCTTGCCGCCGCCGATGGCCACCAGCGCGTGCGGCTGCAGGCCCAGCGCCGGCGCCTGCGCAGCTACGCCCTGCACCGGCAACCGGAAGCGGCCGCGCAGGTTCAGGCCGTTGCGGTAGGCGAATTCGCCCAGGCCGTTGAGGTAAATGGTCTCCACCAGCGCGGCGGTATCGGCATCGATGCTGTAGCTGTCGATGCTGACCGTATCCGGTACGCCGGCCTTGTAGTAGCTGACACCGGCGATCAGGTGCAGCAGCTGCAGCGCGCGCTGCACGGCGGCGCTACGCGCTTCGTCCAGCACGAACGGGGCGCCGGGCACGGTGATGGTTTCCACCATCTCCGGGCCGTCATCGAAGGCGTAGACCAGCCTGGCCACGCCGGTATCCGCGGCGAATTCGCAGCGGACGAAGCGGAAGCGGGAAACCTGGTGTTTGTCGAAAGCAGTCATGGTGTATCCGGTCAGGCACGGGCCCGCGCGATGGCGCGGGGCGTGTCGGTGGGCGGGTGCAGGGCGCGCGCGGTGGTCATTCGATCACGTCTTCGCGCGGCAGCATCCGCTGGTTGTAGGTGTTGGCCATCACATAGCCGTACGCGCCGGCGTCGGCGATCAGCATCACGTCGTCCGGCGCGGTTGACACCGGCAGCTTGCGGCGCTTGCCGAACACATCGCTGGATTCGCAGATCGGGCCGACCACATCGAACGCCGCTTCGGCATAACCACCCTGGCGGCTGAGATTCTCGATGTCGTGCCAGGCGTCGTACAGGGCCGGGCGCATCAGCGTGTTCATGCCGGCATCCAGGCCCACGCGGCGCACGCCGTCCTTTTCCACCACCTGGGTGGCATGGGTCAGCAGCACGCCCGATTCGGCCACCAGGTAGCGGCCCGGCTCGATCGCCAGGCGGAATGCCGGGTGCAGCGCCTTGACCTCGGCCAGGCCCTCGGCCCAGGCGTCCAGGTCGAACGGCTCGTCTTCGTCGCTGTACGGAATCGGCAGGCCGCCACCGATGTCGATGGTGTGCACGCTGCCGATGCGGCGGGCGAAGCCGGCCAGCTCATCGCACATCAGGCGCCAGTGCTGCGCGGTTTCCACGCCACTGCCCAGGTGCGCATGCAGGCCGACCACGCGGCTGCCCAGCTCGGTGGCCGCGCGCACGAACTCGTCCACGCGGGCGATCGGCAGGCCGAACTTGGACTCCTTGCCGCCGGTGCGGACCTTGGCATGGTGGCCTTCGCCACGCCCCAGGTCGACGCGCAGCCACAGCTCGCGGTTGCGGAACAGGTCCGGCCAGCGCTGCAGCGCTTCGACGTTGTCGACGGTGACGGTCACGCCAAGGGCGAACGCCGCCTCGTACTCGCTGCGCGGGCAGAAGCTGGGAGTGAACAGCACGCGCCGCGGCGACAGCTCCGGCAGGTGCTGGAACACATGCTTCAGCTCGCCGTACGAGACGCACTCCAGCCCGAAGCCCTCGGCTTCCAGCAGCTGCAGGATGGCCGGATGGCTGTTGGCCTTGATCGCGTAGTAACGCTGGTCGATCGGCTTGATCGCGGCCAGCGCGCGGGCGCGGGCGCGCACCGTCGGCAGGTGGTAGACATAGCGCGGCGTACCGGCATCGGCCAGCTGCAGCAGGTGCGCACGCTGGCCGCGCCACCAGGGCGTGCCGCGCGGGCGCACGGTGCCGGCAATCTCGCGCCAGCGCGGGCCGAACACTTCGGTTTCTTCCACCGGCATCGCACCGCTGTCGATCAGCTCGGCATGCAGGATCGGCAGCAGGCCATCGGCATCGGCCTCGTCGATGACGAAGGTCAGGTTCAGGTCGTTGGACGACTGCGAAATCATGTGCACGCGCTCGCGGCCGAAGGTGGCCCACACGTCCGACAGCTTGTGCAGCAGAGAACGCATGCCACGGCCGACCAGGGTGATCGCCGCGCACGGCACGATCACCTTCACCTTGCAGATCTGCGACAGGTCGGCCGACAGCGCGGCCAGCACATCGGTGTTGACCAGGTTCTCGGACGGATCCAGCGACACGGTGACGTTGGTCTCGGCCGAACCGATCAGGTCCACCGACAGGCCATGCTTCTTGAACAGGTTGAACACATCGGCCAGGAAGCCGACCTGCTGCCACATGCCGATGCCTTCCATCGACACCAGCACGATGCCGTTGCGGCGGCTGATCGCCTTGACGCCTGGTACCGGTGCAGCACTGCCGTCAATGCTGGTGCCCGGCAGTTCCGGACGCTCGGTATCGAGGATGGCCATCGGCACGCCTGCATCGCGGCACGGCTTGATCGAGCGCGGATGCAGCACCTTGGCACCAGTGGTGGCGATTTCCTGCGCCTCGTAGTAGTCCAGGCGGGTCAGCAGGCGCGCGTCCGGCACATCCTTCGGGTTGGCACTGAACATGCCCGGCACATCGGTCCAGATTTCCACGCGGCTGGCGCCGAGCAGCGCGCCGAAGTACGCCGCCGAGGTATCCGAGCCACCACGGCCGAGGATGGCGGTACCGCCATCGGCATGCCGCGAGATGAAACCCTGGGTGATCAGCAGGCGGGTCGGCTGCGCGCGGAAGCGCTGCATCCACTCCGCATCGGCACGCCACTGGCAGTTCACCGACAGGCGCTGTGACCAGTCGCTCTGGTTCGGCTGCGGCGGCATCGCGTCCAGCCACTGGCGGGCATCCATCCAGCCCATGTCCAGGCCCGAGGCGTGCAGGTAGGCCGCGCCCAGCGTGGACGACAACAGTTCGCCCTGGCCCAGCACTTCGGCCTGCCACTGCAGCGGACGGGTGGCCGCACGCGGGTCGTCGAGCAGGCCCTGCAGTGCCGCCAGGCGCTCGGCCAGTACTTCGCGGCCCAGGCCCAGTTCGGCCAGGAAGCCTTCATGGCGTTCGACCAGCGCGGCCACGCGATCACGGCTGTCCGGCGCGCCATCGGCGATCGCGGTCAGCTCGTTGGTGACCCCGGACAGCGCCGACACCACCACCAGCACGCGCGAGCCGGTCTCTTCCGCGCGTTTTTTCGCCAGCTTCCCGATCGTGTCCCAGCGGTGACGACGCGACACCGAAGTGCCGCCGAACTTCAGTACGATCCAACGATCGACAAGGGGGGAAGCTGACATGGATTGGCTATGTAGAATGTGGGGAAGCCGCCCTTGGGGGCGGAACCTTTGATTCTAAGCGCAATATCCCCGTAGATGGCCCTCCTCCGTTACCTGCAGCTCGATGTCTTCGCCTCCCGCCCCGGAACCGGGAATCCACTGGGTGCCCTCCTGGACGCCGATGCGCTCTCCGGCGAGCAGATGCAGGCCCTGGCCGCCTGGCTGAACCTGTCCGAGACGGTGTTCTTCCTGCGCCCCAGCGCGCCCGGCGCCGACTACCACATCCGCATCTTCACCCCGACCCGTGAGCTGGCCTTCGCCGGCCACCCGAGCGTCGGCGCGGCCTGGGCGGCGGTGAGCTGCGGCCTGGCCCAGCCTCGCGACGGCGCCCTGCTGCAGCAGTGCGCGGCGGGGGTGCTGCCCGTGCGGGTGAGCGGCCCGGCCGAGGCACTCCAGATCCAGCTGGCCAGCCCACCGGCGCGGCAGCTGGCGACTGGCGCAGATGCGGCACCCGAAACACTGCTGGCCCTCGCCGCCAACGGGCACGTGCCCGAACTCTGGGACAACGGCGCGCGCTGGTGGCTGCTGCCGCTGCGCGATGCCGCCGCTGTGCGCGGCCTGGCGCCAGACATGGCCGCCCTGCGTGACTGGAGCCTTGCCACCGAGGCCACCGGCGTGGCCGTATTCGCCGACGAAGCCGGTACCGACCACACCCGTGTGGTGCGCGCATTCTGCCCCGCCGATGCGGCCAGCGTGCCGGAAGATCCGGTCACCGGCAGCGCCAATGCCCTGATCGCTGCCTGGCTGCGGCAGCGCAACGCCCTGCCCGGCCGCGAGGGCCACTACGTGGCCAGCCAGGGCCGCGAAGTCGGCCGCGATGGCCACGTGCAGGTGCAGGTCGACGCGCAGGGCACGGTCTGGATCGGCGGCCAGGTGCAGCCGGTCATCGACGGCCACCTTCGCTGGTAGCGCACGAAAAAAGGGGACGGAGGGAATTAAGTCGCTTATGGCACTTGGGGCACAAGCGACTTAATTCCCTCCGTCCCCTTTTTTGTGCCCCGCGCTACGCTATGCCGCCTGTTTACTGGAGTCCTGCCTGATGTCCACCCGCCGTTTCCTGCAGCTGGATGTGTTCTCCCCGCGCGCCGGTGCCGGCAATCCGCTGGCCGTGGTGCTTGATGCCGAAGGCCTGGACGATGCCAGCATGCAGGCCATTGCGCGCTGGACGCGCCTACCCGAGACCACCTTCGTGTTCCCGCCGCAGGTCGCAGGCGCCAGCTACCGGCTGCGCATGTTCAGCCCACAGAAGGAGGTCCCGTTCGCCGGCCATCCCAGCGTCGGCACCGCGCATGCGGTGCTGCAGGCGGGCCTGGCCGCGCCAGTCGACGGCGTGCTCGTGCAGGACGGCATTGCCGGTGCGCTGCCGCTGCGCGTGAACGGCGAGGGCGCGCAGCAGCGCATTGCCATTCGCACCCCGCGCGCGCAGCTGGCGGAGATCGCCGAGGCCACCGACCCGCGCCTGCAGGCGGCGCTGAAGGATTGGCCGCTGGGCTCGCTGCCGCCGGCGCGCATGCAGGGCGGGCGCAGCTGGTGGGTGGTGCAGGTGGCCGATGAAGCGGCACTGCGCGCACTGCGCCCGGACTGGGACGCGGTCGCGGCTCTGGCCGAATCCACCGACAGCATGGGCGTGTTTGCCTACGCCTTCAGCGATGGCAGCGAGGGCTTCGATCTTGCAGTACGTGCCTTCGTCGGCAATGGACGCCGCTTCGAGGACGCCGCCTCCGGCGCGGCTAATGCCGTGCTGGCCGCGTGGCTGGACCTGCGCGATGCGCTGCCCCGAGGCCGTGCACCGTTCGAAGTCAGCCAGGGCCGCGAAGTCGGCCATGACGCGCGCCTGACCCTGCGGGTCGATGAAGACGGCGAGGTCTGGTCGGGCGGGCAGGTGCAGACGGTGATTACCGGCACCCTTGATTGGTGATCGCGCTGGCGGGGGGTAGAGCCGAAGGCAGCGGCAGGAGCCGCTGCCAACGTCGGACGCGACGGCCCGGAGGGTGGCGGCCAGGAAGGCCGCCATAATGCTGGCCGGCTGTTACATGGGCCTCGGCATCATGCGGTTGCCGGCCCGCGGCCGGCACTACCGTGGCTCAGCCCAGTTCGGCTTCCAGGCTGATCGGCACCGCGCTCAGCGCCTTGGACACCGGGCAGTTCTGCTTGGCGTCATCGGCAATGGCACGGAACTGTGCGGCGTCGATGCCCGGCACCACGGCCTTCACCTTCAGCCGGATCTGCGACAGCTGCGGCCCGCCCTCCAGGGACAGATCGACCTTGGCCTCGGTGTCCAGCGAGGTCGGGGTGAAGCCGGCCTCACCAAGCTTGGCCGACAGCGCCATGGTGAAACAGCCGGCGTGCGCGGCGGCGATCAGCTCCTCCGGATTGGTGCCCTTCTCGTCGCCGAAGCGGCTGTTGAAGCCGTAGCGGGTCTTGTCCAGCAGCCCGCTCTGCGGCGTGCTCAGCTGTCCCTTGCCCGACTTCAGATCGCCTTCCCAGTGCGCGGTGGCGTGTCGCGAGATTCCCATGTGCTGCTCCTGCGTGGCGGTGATGAACGGCCACTCTCGCACGGGACGCGTTAGCCCTGCGTCGCTCCGCCGCATGCCGCACGTCCGCCGGACATCGGACAGTTGGTCACTTCTTCGCCAGACCGACGTGGACTTTTCCCTTGTTTTCAGTGGTTTCGCACATTCCAGCAACGGGCAGGCAGCAGCCATCGCGCACGCTGCAGCGCCCCCGTCCCCCACCGCCGGCCATGTACTGAATCGGCCTGGATATGAAAAAACATGCACTTTCCGCGCTTCGGGCTATTGGCGGCGCCCGAGAGTTGCCCTACATTGCGCTTGCCGACGGGGTTCGGCGCCGACCACACAACCAACCGTTCACGGAACAGGAAACCATGGCAAAGACCGCTAAGAAGGCTGCCCCGAAGAAGGCAGTGAAGAAAGTCGCGACGAAGGCAGCCGCCAAGCCGGCCGCTCCGAAGCCGATCAAGGAAGTGCTGACCAAGTCCGGCCTGGTTGCACACATCGCTGAAGCCTCCGGCGTCATCGCCAAGGACGTCCGCGCTGTGCTGGCCTCGCTGGAAAGCGCCGTCGCCTCCTCGGTGCACAAGAAGGGCGCTGGCTCGTTCACCCTGCCGGGCCTGCTGAAGATCACCACCGTCAATGTGCCGGCCAAGCCGAAGCGCAAGGGCATCAACCCGTTCACCAAGGAAGAGCAGTGGTTCGCTGCCAAGCCGGCCACCACCAAGCTGAAGGTGCGTCCGCTGAAGAAGCTGAAGGACGCCGCGCTGTAAGCGCGCGCCCCAACGCGGATTCCGACGGGACGGCTCTGGCCGTCCCGTTTTTTTTGTCCGCACCACACCCCGCAACACAGCGTTGCCGCGGCCCCGGCAATCCCCGTACAGGCCCGCCAGCATTGGCTGCCGGTGCGCCGCAAAGGGCGCGGAACGTACCGGGTGGAACACTGCGTGCAGCGCCGGCCGTCGCCGCCAGCCGTGGCCTTGCCTATGGTGGGCACATCCTCCACAGCTACGGCGAGCACACCCTCATGGCCAGCCCCTCCACCCGCTACCGGATCTCGGTAACCCCGATCGAAAAGGACGGGCTGCAGTGCACCGGGCGCTGCACCATCGAACTGGAACACCGCGCCGGCCGCGACCTGATGCGCCTGCTGGAAGCGGCCCCGCGTACCGCCGGCATCAGTGGCGACGAGCGCGCGACCCTGGTGATCGCCACCCAGCTGCTGCGCGACATCGTACAGCGCCACGCCGAGACCGACGGCCACGCACTGGCCGCCATCGCCGGTCAGGTCCTGCCGGCGCTGGACGCGCTGGAGCAGCTGCCCTCCTCCCGCTGATAGCGGCGCAACCGATACACTGCCGCCCTCCAGGTTGCCTCGGGGAGGAGGCGGGCATGCGCAGGATCCTGTTCCTGATCGCACCACTGGTGCTGCTGGGTTGTTCACGCCCGGCGGCACAGACGAATGATCACATCGCGGCAGGGTCCGCTCCCGTCGCCGCAGCAGCGGACACCGGTACCGGCCCCGGTCCCGGTCCCGGTCCCGCAGCATTGCAGGCGAGCGATATGACGCTGCTGTCCGCCGTCGACGACGGCGCAGAGCCGCCCTCGACGATGCTCAACCGCTACGTGACGGCACTGCTCAACCGCGACCGCGCCGCCAGCGATGCTGCCTGGACGATCCCACCCGGCGACCCGCGGCATGCAGACGACGCCGCGCTGCGGCAGCTGCAGGACCTGCGCACGCTGCGCCTGCACAGCGATACCCCGATCGCCCGAGATGACCGGCAGCCACCGCGGCTGCTTGAAGTCCCTGTGCAGATCCGTGCGGTCACCGCCAATGGCACGTTCCGCTTCGGCGGCTGGTACCGCGTGCAGCCCAGCAGTGACGGCAGCGCCTGGCAGATCCAGTCGGCACAGCTGCGTCCAACGCTGGACTGAACCGTTGCAGCGGCATGCACGCGCGATTCAGCCTGCGCGGCTACTCTTTGATCCATCCATCTGCTTCCCACCGGTCACCGACATGCGCCTGCGTTCCCTGATGACCCGCCTCGCGGCCTCCACCGTGCTGATCGCCGCTGCGATCGGTGCTCAGGCGGCTCCCTCCATTTCCGGCCGCGAACTGTCGGTGGGCGCCAGCGACGTGCAGCAGTACCTCGATGGCAGCTTCCCGCGCACCCAGGACGCCCTCGGCGGCCTGATCGCCCTGACCATGAGCCACCCGCAGCTGAGCCTTCCGGCCGGCGAACGGTTGAACCTGGGCATGGACGTCGCGCTGGCCACCGCCGGCGGCAACCCGGCCCGACTGGGCACGGTGAAGCTCAGCAGCGGCCTGCGCTACGACGCGCAGACCCAGGGCTTTCACCTGCAGCAGCCGAGCGTGGATGACTTCACCCCGGCCAACCAGGGCGGCCGCCTCGACTCGCGCACCCGTGGCCTGCTCAATGCGTGGCTGAGCGACTACGCCCAGCGCGAACCGATCTACAAGCTGGACCCGGCCGTGGCCGGGGTGCTCGGCGCCCTGCAGGTGCAGTCGGCACAGGTGAAGAACGGCAAGCTGGTGGTCACTTTCAACCAGAACCTGGGCAACCTGGTACCGGCAGGCGTGCTGGGCAAATGAGGTGGTGCCGGCCGCTGGCCGGCAGCACGTCACTGCATCTGCCGGCCAGCGGCCGGCACTACCGGTAGCGCATCAGGCGGCAAGCGCTTTTACCACCGCCTCGCTGAAAGCCGGAATGTCATCCGGCTTGCGGCTGGTGATGACGTTGCCGTCGACCACCACCTCGGCATCGCGCCATGTCGCACCCGCGTTCGCCAGATCCTGCTGCAGGGAAGGCCAGGAGGTCAGCTCGCGGCCATCGGCCAGGCCGCTGTTGATCAGCAGCCACGGGCCATGGCAGATCGCCGCCACGGGCTTGCCGGCTTCATCCACTGAACGGATGAAGGCCAGTACGGCATCATCGGTGCGCAGTGTGTCCGGATTGATGACCCCGCCGGGCAGAACCACCGCATCGAAGCGTGCAGGATCCGCCTCATCCAACGGGATATCCACCGCGACGGCGTCGCCCCAGTTCTTCTCCTTCCAGCCCTTGATCGTCGCTTCCTTTGCGGGCGAGACCACGCTGACGCGCGCCCCTTCCGCTTCCAGCAAACGCTTGGGTTCGATCAGTTCAGACTGTTCGAAGCCGTGGGTGGCAAGGATGGCAATCTGCTTGCCCTTCAATCGCTCTGCCATGGAGGCACTCCGGTTGGGGGAGCCCACAGGATGGAAGAACGGCCCTTGCGCGGCGGTGACCCTGTCGTGCACGGCAGGTGGAGAGCCTTCAGGCAGTGCCGGCCGGCGGCCGGCACTACGGGCCCGATCAGCGCTTGGGCTGCAGCATCGTGCCGGTGCACTTGGGCGAGCCGCAACGGCACTCCCAGATCTTCTTCAGCTTGGCGGTGTGGCGCTCGGCCAGGGTGATGCCGTAGTTGTAGGTCAGCTCCTCGCCGGCCTTGATATCACGCAGTGCCTCGATGAACACCTTGTCGCCCCGGCTGTCGCCGTCCTCGTCCTCCTCGATCACCGCCTCGCAGTTCGGGTCGCAGCTGTGGTTTATCCAGCGCGCGTCGTTGCCCTTGTAGTTGGCGTCGATCACCCAGTCATCGTTGAGGGTGAACAGGAAGGTATGGCCACTTTCGACGTCGCCGCTGTCATCGGCATCGACATCACCGTGGCTGCGCAGCAGGCCCTTGTACTGGATCACGCGCTCGCCCTGCTTGATCGGGGCCACGGCAAACACGCCGTTGCCATGGATGGCGGACTTGCGGGCTTGGATCTTCTTCGGCATCGGCGCGGGCTGTTTGCAGCGAATGGAATGGGGATTCTCGCCCATTCCAGGTGATTGCGAAAATCACCCCGTTGGCGCAGCATTGCGCCCCGGCAACGGCCGCGGTGTGTCCTCCCGGCCTGGCCCAAGCGCCGGCTGAATGCCCGGGTTGGATGGTGGCGAATAAAAGCGTACAATTTCAGTCCGCTTTAAGAACCACTCGCATCCCCATGTTGCGCGTCACCAAACTCACCGATTACGCCACCGTCGTGCTGACCGTGCTGGCCGCCCGTCCGGGCGAAGTGCTCAGTGCCACCGAGCTGGCCGAATTCACCGGTCTGGAGCCGCCCACCGTCAGCAAGGTGCTCAAGCCACTGGCCCAGGCCGGCCTGGTCGAAGGCCTGCGTGGCGTCCGTGGCGGCTACCGCCTGACCCGCCCGGCCATCGAGATCTCGCTGTTCGAAGTGGTCGAAGCGATGGAAGGGCCACTGGCCCTGACCGAATGCAGCCACGACCACCACCAGTGCGGCATGGCGCCCAAGTGCGGCGCGCGCAGCAGCTGGCGGCTGATCAACGACGTGGTCTCCGAGGCCCTGCGCGATGTCACCCTCGCGCAGATCCTGCCCCCTCTCCCCCTTGCCGATGACGAACAGCGCCGCACCATCGCTGTCGACGTCGTCTCCTGATCCGTAGGCAGCCCCCCATGGCCACCGAAACCATCGAAAACGTCGCCCACGGCGACACCCCCAACCGCGAGATCCACGAGCAGCTCGGCCGCAAGTATTCGGCCGGCTTCATCACCGAGATCGAGTCGGACTCCCTGCCGCCGGGCCTGGACGAGGACACCATCCGTGCCCTGTCGGCCAAGAAGGACGAGCCGGAGTGGATGACGCAGTGGCGCCTGGATGCCTACCGCCACTTCCTGACCCTGCCGATGCCGGACTGGGCCAAGCTGGAGATCGCGCCGATCGACCTGCAGGCGCTCAGCTACTACTCCGCGCCGAAGGGCCCGAAGTACGCCTCGCTGGATGATGTGCCGAAGGAACTGCTCGACACCTACGACAAGCTGGGCGTGCCGCTGCACGAGCGCGCCAAGCTGGCCGGCGTGGCGGTGGATGCGGTGTTCGACTCGGTATCCGTGGGCACCACCTTCCGCAAGGAACTGGCCGAGAAGGGCGTGATCTTCTGCTCGATGTCCGAGGCCATCAAGGAACACCCGGCGCTGGTGCGCCAGTACCTGGGCACCGTGGTGCCGGTCGGTGACAACTACTTCGCCGCGCTCAACTCGGCGGTGTTCTCCGACGGCAGCTTCGTGTTCATTCCCAAGGGCGTGCGCTGCCCGATGGAACTGAGCACCTATTTCCGCATCAACGCCGGCCACACCGGCCAGTTCGAGCGCACCCTGATCGTGTGCGAGGACAAGGCCTACGTCTCCTACCTGGAAGGCTGCACCGCGCCGATGCGCGATGAGAACCAGCTGCACGCCGCGGTGGTCGAGCTGGTCGCGCTGGAAGATGCGGAGATCAAGTACTCCACGGTGCAGAACTGGTACCCGGGCGACGAGAACGGCGTCGGTGGCATCTACAACTTCGTGACCAAGCGTGCCGAATGCCGTGGCGCGCGCAGCAAGGTCACCTGGACCCAGGTCGAGACCGGCTCGGCGATCACCTGGAAGTACCCGTCCTGCGTGCTGCTGGGCGACGATTCGGTCGGTGAGTTCCACTCGGTTGCGCTGACCCATCACCGCCAGCAGGCCGACACCGGCACCAAGATGATCCATGTCGGCAAGCGCACCAAGAGCAAGATCGTCAGCAAGGGCATCAGCGCCGGCCGTGGCCAGAACACCTACCGCGGCCTGGTGCGGGTGGACCGCAACGCCGAGGGCGCGCGCAACTACACCCAGTGCGACTCGCTGCTGATCGGCAAGCAGTGCGGCGCGCACACCTTCCCCTACATCGAGGTGAAGAACCCGGGCGCCACCGTCGAGCACGAGGCGACCACTTCCAAGATCTCCGATGACCAGCTGTTCTACTGCCGCGCCCGTGGCATCAGCCAGGAAGACGCGGTGTCGATGATCGTCGACGGCTTCTGCAAGCAGGTGTTCCGCGAACTGCCGATGGAGTTCGCGGTGGAAGCCAAGAAGCTGCTGGAAGTCTCGCTGGAAGGTTCGGTGGGCTGACCGCCCGCCCCTGCCCCTCGCAAACGCATTCTCTTTACCGGCGGGCCCTGGCCCGCCCCACGGAAACCCCCACCATGCTGAAGATCGAAAACCTCCACGCCCGCATCGGCGACAAGGAAATCCTCAAGGGCCTGTCGCTGGATGTGAAGCCCGGCCAGGTGCACGCCATCATGGGCCCGAACGGCGCCGGCAAGTCCACCCTGGGCAACGTCCTGGCCGGCCGCGACGGCTACGAAGTGACCGAAGGCAGCGTGCAGTTCGACGGCGTCGACCTGCTGGAGCAGGACCCGGAAGCACGTGCCGCCGCGGGCCTGTTCCTGGCGTTTCAGTACCCGGTGGAAATCCCGGGCGTGAACAACACCTACTTCCTGCGCGCGGCACTGAACGCCCAGCGCAAGGCGCGCGGCGAAGAAGAACTCGATTCCATGCAGTTCCTCAAGCTGGTGCGGCAGAAGCTGGCCGTGCTGCACCTGAAGGACGAACTGCTGCACCGTGGCGTCAACGAAGGCTTCTCCGGCGGCGAGAAGAAGCGCAACGAGATCTTCCAGCTGGCCGTGCTGGAACCGAAGCTGGCGATCCTGGACGAGACCGACTCGGGCCTGGACATCGACGCGCTGAAGAGCGTGGCCGACGGCGTCAACGCACTGCGCGGCGCCGACCGTTCGTTCCTGGTCATCACCCACTACCAGCGCCTGCTGGACTACATCAAGCCGGACGTGGTGCACGTGCTGGCCGATGGTCGCATCGTCAAGAGCGGCGGCCCCGAGCTGGCGCTGGAGCTGGAAGCGCACGGCTATGATTTCCTGAAGGACCGGGTCGTGCCCGAGGCGGCGGTCTGATGAGCGCCCTGCTTGACTCCATGGCCCAGGCCTTCTGTGGCAGCGATGCGCGCCGCGAAGTGCTGGATGCAGCCCTGCGCGACGGTCTTCCCGCCGCCCGCAATGAAGCCTGGAAGTACACCTCGCTGCGCCAGCTGGAACGCCGTGCGTTCGCTGCAGCGCCGCTGCAGGGCCCGGCGCTGGACGCCGCGCTGCTGGACGACATCCCGGCGCCGCGCCTGGTGTTCGTCAACGGCCGCTTGGATGCCGCGCTGAGCGATGTGCAGGCCCTGCCGTCCGGCGTGCAGCTGCAGCCGCTGTCGGCCGCGCTGGCCGCTGGCGAAGACGCCGTGCGTTTCCTTGGCCGTCGCTACGAGCGCAGCGAAGAGATCTTCGCCCGGCTCAACGCCGCGCTGGCCGATGAAGGCGTGGTGCTGCGCGTGGATGAAGGCGTGCAGGTCGAAACGCCGCTGCAGCTGGTATTCGCCAGCGTCGCCGGGGAAGCCGACCTGGCCTGGCACCATCGCCACCTGATCGAACTGCGCGCCGGCGCCAGCCTCGGCGTGGTCGAGCATCGCTTCAGCGTGGGTGACTCCGCCCACCTGGACAACACCGTGCTGCATGCCCACGTCGCCCGCGATGGCGTACTCAAGCACGCCCGCGTGCAGGCCGGCAGCGCCCGCCAGACCAGCTTCCTGCGTACCGACGCGGTGCTGGCCCGCGACGCGCAGTACCACCGCGTGGACCTGGAACTGGGCGCCGCGCTCAGCCGCCACGAACTGAACGTGCGTCTGGAAGGCGACAACGCCCGGCTGACCGCCAACGGCGTGCTGCTCGGCAATGGCCGCCGCCACGTCGAGACCCGCCTGGGCATCGACCACATCGCGCGCGATACCGCCTGCGAGCTGCTGTGGCGCGGCGTTGCCGCCAACCGCAGCCGCGTGGTGTTCCATGGCGGCATCCAGATCCGCGAAGGCGCCGACGGCACCGACGCGAACCTGTCCAACAAGAACCTGCTGCTGTCGGCCGATGCCGAGATCGATACCCAGCCGACGCTGGTGATCGACGCCGATGAAGTGAAGGCCGCGCACGGCGCGACCGTCGGCCAGCTCGATGCCAATGCGCTGTTCTACCTGCGCTCGCGTGGCCTGCCCCAGGTCCAGGCGCAGGCACTGCTGAGCGCTGCGTTCTGCCATGAACCGCTGAAGATCCTGCCGGACGCGTTGCGCGAGCAGCTGGCACGCCGCCTGGACAAGGCCCTGGCCGAGGCGGGTGTGGCATGAACCTGTCCACGCCACGCCCGATCGAAGAACGCACCGGCGCCCCGGACTGGGATCGCGTCCGCCTCGACTTCCCGCTGCTGATGCGTGAAGTGCACGGCAAGCCGCTGGTCTATTTCGACAACGCCAACACCGGCCAGAAGCCGGTACAGGTGATCGGCGCGGTGGATGAGTTCTACCGCCGCTACAACGCCAACGTCAGCCGCGCGGTGCATGCACTGGGCAGCGAAGCGACCGACGCCTACGAAGGCGCACGCAACAAGCTGGCACGCTTCCTCAACGTGCGCGCCAGCGACCTGGTGCTGTGCAGCGGCACCACCTTCGCCATCAACCTGGTGGCCTACTCGTGGGCGCTGCCGCGATTGAAGGCCGGCGACGTGATCCTGATCACGCGCATGGAACACCATGCCAACATCGTGCCGTGGCAGCTGGTCGCGCAACGTACCGGCGCCACCATCCGCGTGGCCGAGATCACGCCCGATGGCGCGCTGGACCTGGATGCGCTGCGCGCGGCGATGACCCCGGAGGTCAAGCTGCTGGCGGTCACCCATGTCTCCAACGTGCTGGGCACGGTCAATCCGGTGCGCGAGATCTGCCGTGAAGCGCGCAAGCGCGGCATCATCACCGTGGTCGATGGCTCGCAGGCGGTGCCGCACCGCAAGGTCGACGTCGCCGCGATCGGCTGCGACTTCTACGCCATCACCGGCCACAAGATGTGCGGTCCGACCGGCACTGGTGCGCTGTGGGCGCGCCGCGAGCACCTGGACGCGATGCCGCCGTTCCTCGGCGGCGGCGAGATGATCAAGGAAGTCAGCTTCGACGGCACCGTGTTCAACGATGCCCCGCACAAGTTCGAAGCCGGCACCCCGAACATCGCCGGTTTCATCGGCCTGGGCGTGGCCGCCGACTACCTGCAGCAGCTCGGCCAGGAGAACGTGGAAGCCCGCGAAGCCGAACTGCTGGCGCACTTCACCGAGGAGCTGCGCCGCGTCGACGGCCTGCGCATCATCGGCGAAGCGCCGGAGAAGGCCGCCGTGGTCTCGTTCCTGATCGATGGCGCGCATGCGCACGATCTGGCCACCCTGCTCGACCTGGAAGGGGTGGCCGTGCGCTCGGGGCAGCACTGCGCACACCCGCTGCTGCAGTACTTCGGCGTCGCCGCCACCTGCCGTGCCTCGCTGGCGTTCTACAACACGCACGCCGAGATCGAGCGCTTCATGACCGCGCTGACCAAGGTGCGCAAGCTTCTGGGCTGAGCCGGCACACCGGGGTCAGATCCCTTTCGCGTTGCGAAAGGGATCTGACCCCACCAGTATTCCCGACAGCCGCCGCTGCGACCGCAATGCCCGCCGGATCGCGACCAGATGAACGCGGCATACCGCCCGCAGCACACCGGGGTCAGATCCCTTTCGCCACGCGAAAGGGATCTGACCCCACCAGCATTCCCGACAACCGCCGTTGCGACCGCAATGCCCGCCGGATCGCGACCAGATGAACGCGGCATACCGCCCGCAGCACACCGGGGTCAGATCCCTTTCGCCACGCGAAAGGGATCTGACCCCACCAGCATTCCCGACAGCCGCCGTTGCGACTGCAATGCCCGCCGGATCGCCAGCAGATCCCCCGCCGGAATACCCGCCTCGATGAACTCCACATAGCGCCTGCACCGTTCATCCGCATCAGAACCCATCAGCTCAAATGCCGAATGCGGCTCGAGCAGCGCATTGGGCCTGCCACGCGCATTGGCACGATAGCTCGACCAGCGATAGTCACCGGGATGCGCCACCTTCCCCGCCCGAACCGGGTTGAGCTCGATGTAGCGCTGGCAGGCCAGCAGATAGCGATCCGTATCCACCACCGTGGAGTGGAAGCGCCCTTCCCATAACGTGCCGGTGCGGCCCTGCCGATCATTCACCCGACGTACGTAGGTCCGGTTCACGGCCTGCATCATCCGCGACAGCCCGCCGCAGAGATCAGGCGTTGCCAGAAGATGTACGTGATTGTCCATCAGCACATAAGCGTGGACCCGGCAGTGCTGCTGGTCTGCGTGATGACACAGCAGACGCAGGTAGGCCACGCGGTCGTCATCCGTGAAGAACACGGGCTGGCGATTGTTGCCGCGCTGGACGACATGTTGCGGGTATCCGGGCGCATCGACCCGTCGTGGCCTCGGCATGGGCTGCTCCTGGTAACAGGGGGTCAGAGCCCTTTGCTGCACAAAGGGATCTGACCCCGAGCATCTGCCGATTCCGCACCCGTGCCAGTCGGTCCATGGCCTGCCGTTGAGTCAGTAGATGCCGGGGTCAGATCCCTTTCGCGTTGCGAAAGGGATCTGACCCCACTCCCCCATTTGCGCCCGCCCACGCCCCACCTAGAATGGGGCCATGAGCACCCTGACCTTCCGCGCCGCCACGCCGGCCGACATCCCCGCCCTGATCGCCCTCGTCACCTCGGCCTACCGTGGCGACGCCAGCCGCGTGGGCTGGACCACCGAAGCCGACCTGCTGGATGGCGCCCGCATCGACGCCGAAGGCATCCAGGCCGACCTCGACCGCCCGCGCTCCACGATCCTGCTGGCCGAGCGCGAGGGCCAGCTGGTGGCCTGCGCCCACGTTGCCGACGTCGACGGCAACGGCTACTTTGGCATGTTCTCGGTCGATCCGGCCCAGCAGGGCGGCGGGGTCGGCAAGCAGCTGATGGACGCCGCCGAAGCGCACGCCGCACGCGAATGGAAGGTGCCGGTGATGCAGATGACGGTGATCGACGTACGCGACGAACTGATCGCCTTCTACGAGCGCCGCGGCTACCAGCGTACCGGCATCAAGAAGCCGTTCCCGTATGGCGACGAACGCTTCGGAATCCCCAAGCGCGACGACCTGCGCTTCGAGGTCCTGGAAAAGCCACTGGCCGGAGCCGCCGCGTGAGCGATACCTGGACCTTCGTGTGTGCCGGCAACGAGCTGCTGCCCGGTGAAATGAAGAGCGTGTTCGACGAAGTGACCGGCACGCCGATCGTGGTGTTCAACCTCGACGGCGAGCTGTACGCGCTGGAAGACCAGTGCACGCATGAGGAGTTCGAGCTGTCCTCGGGCGAGTTCAACACCGACGAAGGCAGCGTGGAATGCGTGCTGCACGGCGCGCGCTTCGACGTGCGCGATGGCCGCGCCCTGTGCGCCCCGGCCTATACGCCGGTACCCAAGTTCCCGGTGAAGCGCGAACACGACGCCGTCTGGACCCGCGACGACCGCGATTGAAGCGCCCCCTGGCCGCCGGCGACTCCGCCCAGGGGGTGGAAGCCAGCGGAGCGCGCTGAGAGGCGTTCAGTGGCCTCCCCGGGCCTCCAGACCGCTCGCTCGCCCGCGCATATGCGAATCATTATCGTTGATGTTATCCTACGTAACATCTTCGTAACGACTCCGCCCCCTGCGCCATGGCTTTGCCCGCGCCCGCCGCCACGCTGTGCCAGCTTGCCCGCCATGGGTGGCCGTTGGCTGTGGCCCTGCTGCTGACGCTGCTGCTGGGCTGGTCGGCCCTGCACGAAGGGCGCGATGGACCCGCCACCTACGGCTGGCAGGCACACGCTGAAGATCTTCAGCAGGCCATGCCGATGCCGGCCCCGCCGGCGGACGAGTGCCCGCGCCATGCGGTGCCAGCACCGGAGCCGCCGCTGGATGGCGAGGGCACAACGCCCTGTACCGGACTGGCTCCCCCGCGCGCCGCCCTGGTCGCGCATGTTCCGCTGTGGCGCTCCGATGCCCTGCGCTGGCAGTTGCATGATCCCGCGCTGCGGTTGAACCCCGGCCACGCACCGCCCGCACCGCACGCCAGCTGAGGCGCCCTGCGGCCATTGCCGTGCGCCTGGAGTCGTCCGCCGCGTAGCCGAGCATCGGCTCGGCTCTACAGAAGACGCCCTCTACATGCCGTCGCGCTGTCTGCGCTTCGGCCCTCGCCCCTTTCCGATCCCAGCCACTACCACCCAAGCCATGACCCACATCACGTCCCGCAAGCGCGCCCCGCGCGTTTCCCTGCTCGCCACCGCCACCCTGGCCGCCGGCTTCGCGCCGTTGGCTGCACAGGCGGCCGACAGCGCTGACGCAGCCTCCTCCCGCAAGGCCACCGACCTGGACAAGGTGCAGGTGCGCGGCAGCTGGTTCAATCCGTCCTCGCCGAAGTTCACCGCTGAACTGCTGGACACCCCGAAGTCGGTGTCGATCGTCTCGGAGAAGCTGATCGCCGAAACCGGTGCGACCAACCTGCAGGATGCGCTGCGCATGGTGCCGGGCATCACCTTCGGTGCCGGCGAAGGCGGCAATCCGACCGGTGATCGCCCCTTCATCCGTGGCTTCGATTCGCAGAGCAACGTCTTCGTCGATGGCCTGCGCGACGTCGGCTCGCAGACCCGCGAGATCTTCGACCTGGAGCAGGTGGAAGTAGTCAAGGGCCCGAGCTCGGCCTACGGCGGCCGTGATTCCGGCGGTGGCAGCCTGAACCTTGTGAGCAAGACGCCGAAGCTGAAGAACGAGACCAGCGCCAGCATGGGCATCGGCACCGACAGCTACGCGCGCGGCACCGTGGACGCCAACTACGTGCTGGGCGATGGCATCGCCGCGCGCCTGAACCTGATGAAGCACGAATCGGACATCGCTGGCCGTGACGCCGCCAATGTCAGCCGCTGGGGTATCGCGCCGTCGATCGCGTTCGGCCTGAACGGCCCGGCCCAGCTGATCGCCAGCCACTACCACATGCAGAGCGATGACCTGCCGGACGCGGGTGGCTTCCCGTATGGCAACCCGAACGGTGCGCCGGCCTCGAAGTGGGTCGACGGCCGCCCGATGGTGCTGGACCGCAACAACTACTACGGCCTGGTCGACCGTGACTTCCAGCGTACCCGCGCCGACATCAGCACCCTGGATGCCAGCTACGACTTCGGCGGCCACAAGCTGCGCAACATCGCGCGCCTGGGCAACACCAGCAACGACTACCTGTGGACCCAGCCGGACGACAGCCAGGGCAACCCGAACAACTACGGCACCCTGTGGCGCCGGACCAACAGCCGTGCCGTCGACGTCAAGAGCTTCGCCGACCAGCTGGGCCTGACCGGTGCCTTCCAGACCGGTGCGCTCAAGCACAGCTACAGCGCGGGCGTGGAATACAGCGACGAGAAGATGACCCGCGGCAGCTATCTGATGACCCCGGGCACCAGCAACCCGCTCACCGGCAACAGCAAGTGCCCGACCACCGGCGCGGCCACCGGCTACAACTGCACCGATTTCGCCAATCCGAACCCGCGCGATCCGTGGGCGGCCACCCATTCGGTGTACCGCAGCGACAAGGCACTGGACGTAGAGCAGCGCACCAGGACCACCTCGGCCTACGTGTTCGACACCATCGAGCTCAATGAGCAGTGGATGATCAACCTCGGCCTGCGCTACGACGACTTCCGCACCACCCTGACCACCCCGGTGGCCGGCAAGGCACCGACCCGCGTGCGCAACAGCAACGACTTCCTGAACTACCAGGCCGGCGTGGTGTTCAAGCCGGCCGCCAACGGCAGCATCTACCTGTCGTGGGGCACCTCCTCGACTCCGCCGGGCATGGACGGTGGTGATGGTTCGGACGGCCTGAGCGCCGCCGTGGCCGACCTCAAGCCGCAGGATACGAAGAACCTCGAGCTGGGCACCAAGTGGGACCTGTTCGACCAGCGCCTGAACCTCACCGCGGCGATCTTCCACACGGTGATGAACAACGCACGCGTGACGGTCGACAACGGCACCAGCCAGAATGCCGGCAAGAAGGAAATCAACGGCTTCGAGCTGGGCTTCACCGGCCAGCTGACCGACGCCTGGAGCCTGTACGGCGGCTACACCTACCTGGACTCGGAACTGAAGGACAACGGCTTCGTCTGTGGTGCACCGGTCGGCCGCACCTGCCCGTCCAACGTCTACGTGCCCTCGCCGTACAACGGCAACGTATTCCCGAACACCGCCAAGCACAGCGCCAACCTGTGGACCACCTACCGCTTCCCGATCGGCCTGACCGTCGGTGCCGGTGCGTTCTACTCGGACAAGCAGTACGGTGATGTTGCCAACACCAAGTGGATCGCCAGCTACACCCGCTTCGACGCGATGGCCAGCTACGCGATCCAGGACAACATCAGCCTGCAGCTCAACGTGCAGAACCTGACCGACAAGACCTACTTCACCAAGGCCTATGCCTCGCACTACGCGAGCATCGCCCCGGGTCGCTCGGCCACCCTGGCACTGAACGTGAAGTTCTGATGTAACTGCGCTCCACCACGGCGGCAGGGTCTCCTGCCGCCGTTTTTGTTTCCGGCGATACTCATCCCATGGCAACCCGTACCCCCATCAACAGCGACGCCCTGGCCGAGCTGCTGCAGCACGATCCGCAGGCCGCGTTCGCACGCGTGCGCGACGCCGCACAGGCCGGACAGGTCGAGGCACAACTGCTGCTCGCGCAGATGCACATGGAAGGCAAAGGCACCGCGCAGGACGCCTCGGCGGCGCTGCTCTGGTACGAAACCGCCGCCAACAACGGCGCGCCGATGGCGATGAACATGCTCGGCCGCTGCCATGAGCTGGGCCACGGCACGGCGGTCAACCTGGCGCTGGCGGCGGTGTGGTACCGGCGCGCGGCCGATACCGGCCTGGACTGGGGCCTGTACAACCTGGCCAACCTGCTGGCCACCGGCCGCGGCATTGCGCAGGACCGCGCGCAGGCACTGGCCCTGTACACCCGTGCCGCGCACCTGGGCCACGCCAAATCGATGAACCTGCTGGCCCGCCACCTCGAAGACGGGCTGGATACCGCACCCGATCCGCAGGCGGCGCTGGCCTGGTACCAGCGCGCGGCCGAGGCCGGTGATTTCCGCGGCCAGGCCAACTACGCCTCGATCCTGCTGCAGGCCGGCCAGGTCGAGCAGGCCGTGCACTGGCTGCGGCTCGCACTGGCCCACGGCAGCCCGGCATTCATGGCGCACATCGTGCCGGAGCTGGCCGCGTCACCGCATCCACAGGTGCGCGCCCTGGTCGCACCGCCGTCCCTCTGAGGAGTCCCGCATGCTGCTGCACATCCCCGACATTCTCAGCGCCGACCAGGTCGCCGACTTCCGCCGCCGCCTCGACGCCGCCGACTGGACCGATGGCCGCGAAACCGTGGGGCATCTGGGCGCACAGGCCAAGCACAACCAGCAGCTGCCCGAGGCTTCGCCGCTGCGCCGCGAACTGGGCGAGATCATCCTCGTCGCGCTGGCCCGGCACCCGCTGTTCTTCAGTGCCGCGCTGCCGCTGAAGTACCTGCCACCACGCTTCAACCGCTACAGCGGTGGCGGCACCTATGGCTACCACGTCGATGGCGCGGTGATGAACCTGGCCAATGGCGAGCAGCTGCGCTCGGACATCTCCTGCACCCTGTTCCTGTCCGCGCCCGAGGAGTACGAAGGCGGCGAGCTGATCATCAGCGACACCTACGGCGAGCACGAAGTGAAGCTGCCGGCCGGCGACCTGGTCGTGTACCCGTCCAGCAGCCTGCACCAGGTGCGGCCGGTCACCCGCGGCGCGCGCGTGGCCTCGTTCTTCTGGGTACAGAGCATGATCCGCGACGATGTGCAGCGCCGCCTGCTGTGGGAAATGGATGGCGCGATCGAGCGCCTGCGGCAGACCGGCGGCGACGCCGAGGCGATCCTGCAGCTGACCGGCGTGTACCACAACCTGCTGCGGCGCTGGAGCGAAGTCTGAGCCTTGCCGGGCCGGTCTGCGACATTTTGGCAATCATTCTCATTTGCAACAGCTAACAGCTCTCATTACAATCACGCCCCGTTGATGCCGGCCGCTGCCGGCAGCCCCAAGGAACCCCCGCTTGCTGCGCCCGCTTCGCCCTCGCCCACTCATCCATCGCAAGATGGGCACCGCCATGCGCGGCCAGCGTCCTGCGCTGGCCAGCCTGCTGGCGTGGGTGGCAATGCTGGCGTTGCTGCTGGGCACCCTGCCGCTGCTGCCACAGGCCCACGCCGGCATGGCTGTGCAGGTGCCGTTGGAGGAGCGCGGAGGCGAAGCGCCCCTGCAGGAAGAGGCGCCGGCCAAGCTGCGCCGCTGCGCCTCCGCTCCGGTGAAGTCGGCCGAGAAGGCACGCCCGCCGTTGCTGCTGGCCAGCCACTGGCTGCGCACTGAGCTCGACCTCGTACCCGCCATGCCGGCCATGCCCGGCGTGCGCCCGGACTGGCCGCTGGCCGCTCCGGACACGCCCTGGGCCGATGCGCCCGGGCGCCGTCAGCAACGCGGCCAGGCGCCGCCGCTCGCCTGATCCACGGCCCGACGTGACCGCCTGCGCGGTCGCGCCTGCACGCCGCTGCCTGCTTCATCCCTGCCGCCCCTGACCGGCCCTTCCGTGCCTGCCGCGCCCTTCGCGCACGGCACCGCGCCACCCTGCATCCTTCGAGGTAACTGCCATGGCCCAGCGCCATCGTGTCCGTTCGTCCCTGTCCCGTACCCTGCTGACCAGCGCCGTGCTGGCGGCTTTCGCCAGCCCCGCCTTCGCCCACGGTGACGCCGCAGGCGCGCCGCAGACGCTGGACAAGGTGGTGGTCACCGCCGCCGGCTTCGAGCAGAAGGTGATCGATGCCCCGGCCAGCATCAGCGTGGTCAGCCGCGAGGAACTGAGCAAGCGCCCGTACACCAGCCTGGTCGATGCGCTGCGCGACGTCGAAGGCATCGACGTCGGCCTGGAAGCGACCGACAAGAACGGCCGCGCCACCGTGTCGATGCGCGGCCTGCCGTCCGAGTACACCCTGGTGCTGATCGACGGCCGCCGCCAGAGCAATGTCGGCCAGATCTATCCGAACAACTTCGGTGGCGGCCAGTTCGCCTACCTGCCCCCGCTGGACGCGATCGAACGCATCGAAGTCGTGCGCGGGCCGATGTCCACGCTGTACGGTTCGGACGCGATGGGCGGTGTCATCAACATCATCACCCGCCGCAACCAGGACAGCTGGCACGGTTCGGTCAGCCAGGGCTTCACCGTGCAGCAGGACGACCAGTTCGGCGATGCACGCACCACCGACCTCTACCTCAGCGGCCCTTTGCTGAAGGAGCGCCTCAGCCTGGCAGTACGCGGCAGCTACTACGACGCGAAGGCTTCCAACCCGGAATGGGATGCGTTGTCCCTGCCCGACGGCACCCTGTGGGAGCGCAGCATCGGCTTCGGCGGTGGTGGCAAGTCGGTGGCCAACACCAACTGGAACAGCGGCGTGCGGTTGGACGTCCGCATCAACGACGATCACGAACTGTGGCTGGACTACGACGTGTCGCGGCAGAAGTTCGACAACAGCGATGGCCAGACCGGCACCCTCGACAGCCTGGCCAGCCTGTGGCGCGTCGGCAATGCCGTCATTCCCAACCCGAACGGCAGCGGTACCGTCACCCGTCGCGTGGTGCAGCCGCGCGTGGGCTACACCGCCTACCAGCGCTACGAACGCGACCAGTTGTCGCTGACCCATCAGGGCCGCTACAGCTTCGGTACCTGGCAGACCTCGCTGACCCACAGCAAGAGCAGCAACCTGGGCCGTTCGCTGCCGCTGACCCTGGAAGAGCGCGCCAACCTGCAGACGCTTTGGAATGACGTCTGCCGCCGCACCGGTGCTGCCAACAACTGTGCGGCCGGCCGCGGCAACGCCCTGGCTGCCCTCAACCCGAGCGAGATGGCGCGCCTGCAGGCGTTCCTGCCGCGCCCGCTGCGCACCATGGAACTGGAAGGCTACGTGCTCGACACGATGCTCGACCTGGACTTCGGCGCGCACACGCTGACCGTGGGCGGCCAGTACAACGACACTGACATGGTCGACGGCGTGTTCGGCATGGATGGCGCCGGCTACCGCAGCAACGTCAAGCAGACGCACCGCATGTGGGCGCTGTTCGCCGAGGACAACTGGGCGCTGACCGACACCCTCACCGCCACCTTCGGCCTGCGCTACGACGACCACAACGTATTCGGCAGCCATGTCAGTCCGCGTGGCTACCTGGTGTGGAATGCCAGCGATGCGTGGACCTTCAAGGGCGGCGTCAGCACCGGCTACAAGACCCCGCGTCCGGACCAGCTGTTCCCGGGCATCACCGGCTTCGGTGGCCAGGGCGTGCTGCCACTGGTCGGTTCGCCGAACCTCAAGCCGGAAACCAGCACCAACTACGAGCTGGCCGCTTACTACGAAGGCCAGCGCTGGGGCTTCAACGTCACCGGCTTCTTCAACACGTTCGAAGACAAGATCGCCAGCGGCGGCACCTTTGCGAACTGCGAAGTGGCCCGCGCCGGCAGCGGCTACTGCGTGGACATCGGCCCGGGCTGGGCGGCACTGGGCTACAGCACGTTCACCCAGAGCGTGAACATCGACAAGGCCGAGACCCGCGGTGCCGAACTGGCCGCTCATGTCGACCTGCTCGACACCCTGCAGCTGCGCGGCAACTACACCTGGACCAGGAGCGAGCAGACCAGCGGCGCGCAGAAGGGCCTGCCGATCAGCGGCACGATGCCGGCCAGGCACATGGCCAATGCCAGCCTCAACTGGCAGGTCAACGAAGCGATCAGCCTCTCGCTGATCGGCGAAGGCCGCTACGACCGCTACCGCGACACGCTGCTGGACGCCAACGGCGCCAGCCACACCCGCTACTACGAGGACTACACCATCTTCCATCTCGGTGGCAGCTGGAAGGCCACGCCATGGCTGACGGTGAACGCGCGGGTCAACAACCTGTTCGACAAGGACTTCGTTTCGCAGTCGTGCCTCCTGATCAGCCAGAGCGAGTTCAACTGCGTGGACGACTACGCGACCAAGGACCAGCGCCGCAGCTACTGGATCTCGTTGAACGCGAAGTTCTGATCGCCGCGCCCGGCCCCGGTGGGTGCCGACCTTGGTCGGCACCGCTTCATCCACGCGTGGCGTGGATCTACCGATCGGTAGTGCCGGCCGCTGGCCGGCAATCGCCCTCCAGCGATACAGAACGACACGCAATTGCGAGCTATTCTCATCAATGATGTAATGGGCAGTCCCCGTCCGCCTCGAACCGTGCCGTGAGCCGTCCTGCCTCTTCCACCGTGGCGCAGCAACAGAACCGTGGCTTCTGGCTGCGGACGCTGCACCAGTGGCACTGGATCAGCTCGGCGGTGTGCCTGATCGGCATGCTGCTGTTCGCGGTGACCGGCCTGACCCTCAACCACGCCGCGAAGATCGAAGCCAAACCCCAGGTGCAGAACCAGCATCTGGAACTGCCGGCCGATCTGCTCGGCCAGCTCGGCACGCGCGAAAACGGCAATGCACCGATTCCGCGCCCGGCCCGGCACTGGCTGGACACGCAGCTGGGCATCGCCATCGGCGGGCGCCCGGCCGAGTGGTCGGCCGAGGAGATCTACCTGTCGCTGCCGCGCCCCGGCGGCGACGCCTGGCTGAGCATCGATCGCGGGACCGGCGCGGTGGAGTACGAATCAACCTCGCGCGGCGCGGTGTCCTACCTCAACGACCTGCACAAGGGCCGCAACGCGGGCCCGGCGTGGGGCTGGTTCCTGGACCTGTTCGCCGTGGCCTGCCTGGTGTTCTGCATCACCGGCCTGTTCCTGCTGCACCTGCATGCACGGCAGCGGCGCATGACCTGGCCGCTGGTCGGCCTGGGCCTGATGATTCCGCTGCTGATCGCCCTGCTGCTGATCCACTGACTTTCCTTCGTTTCCGGAGCCGCCCCATGCGCGTCACCCTGACCATCGCCCTCAGCGGCCTGCTGGCCACCTCGCCGGCGTACGCCACCACCCTCGACATCAACGTCGAAGTGCCCAAGCTCAACGTGGCCGAGTACCACCGCCCGTACGTGGCGGTGTGGCTGGAAGGCGCCGACCAGAAGGTCGCGGCCAACCTGTCGGTCTGGTACCAGCAGACCAGCAACAGCGAAGGCCACGGCACCAAATGGCTGCCGGACCTGCGCCAGTGGTGGCGCAAGAGCGGCCGCACCCTGCAGGTGCCGGTGGACGGCGTGACCGGCCCGACCCGCCCGGCCGGCAAGCACGCGCTGTCGTTCAACGACAGGCAGCCGGCACTGAAGCAACTGGCCCCGGGCAACTACACCCTGGTGGTGGAAGCGGTGCGCGAAGTCGGTGGCCGCGAACTGCTGAAGATCCCCTTCACCTGGCCGGCCACCGCCGCGCAGAACGGCAAGGCGCAAGGCGCCACCGAACTGGGCCAGGTCACCCTCGCCGTCAAACCATAACTGCCTGAGCCGGGGTCGGATCCCTTCCGCAGGAAGGGCTCTGACCCCATCGCCCTATCCCTCGGGGTCAGAGCCCTTTCCGCTGGAAAGGGATCCGACCCCTTCCAACTGGAGTCTTCCGCATGAAGCGCACGCTCGTCCTCGCCGCCGCCCTGGCCGCTGCCCTTCCCTTCTCCGCCCTGGCCCACAAGGCCTGGCTGCTGCCCTCGCAGACCGTGATCGCCGGCAACGCGCCGTGGATCACCGTCGACGGTGCGGTCTCCAACGATCTGTTCTACTTCAACCACGTGCCGCTGCGCCTGGAATCGCTGGTGATCACCGCGCCGGACGGCAGCACCGTGCAGCCGCAGAACGCGTCGACCGGCAAGTACCGCAGCGTGTTCGACATCGAACTGAAGCAGTCGGGCACTTACCGCATCGCGTCGGTCAATGACGGCCTGTTCGCCACGTACGAGCAGAACGGCGAGCGCAAGCGCTGGCGCGGCAGCGCGGCTACCTTCGGTGAATTGCCGAAGGACGCGAAGAAGCTGGAAGTGAGCCAGTCGATCGGCCGCGTGGAGACCTTTGTCACCAACGGTGCGCCGAACGACACCGCGCTGAAGCCGACCAACCGTGGCATCGAGCTGGTCGCCGTCGGCCACCCGAATGACCTGTTCGCCGGCGAGGA
The DNA here is from genome assembly GCF_059505245.1 of Stenotrophomonas sp. Lineage (NCBI taxonomy): Bacteria > Pseudomonadati > Pseudomonadota > Gammaproteobacteria > Lysobacterales > Lysobacteraceae > Stenotrophomonas > Stenotrophomonas sp. The sequence goes on along the minus strand of NZ_JCACKF010000015.1, from coordinate 10,125 downwards.
AGCCACCTTCCGCGTGCTGGTCGATGGCAAGCCGACCGCCGGCCTGCAGTTCGAGATCGTGCGTGGCGCCACCCGCTACCGCAACGCGCAGGACGAGCTGAAGCTGACCAGCGATGCCAAGGGCGAGATCAAGGTGACCTGGCCGGAAGCCGGCATGTACTGGCTGGAGACCGGCACCGAGGACAACAAGACGTCGGTGAAGCAGGCCGCCAAGCGCCGCCTGAGCTACGTCGCCACGCTGGAAGTGCTGCCGCAGTAATGTGGACCGCGATGCCGGGCATTCCCCGGCATCGCCACCGCAACGCATCACCATGACCGATTCCCATCTCGACATCGCCCGCCTCGGTGGCACCACCATGGGCACCACCTGGAGCGTGTCGCTGGTCGCGTCGCGCCAGCGCGACCTGCACCCGCTGCACGCCGGCATCCAGGCGCGGTTGGACGACGTGGTCGCGCAGATGAGCACCTGGGAGCCCGGCTCGGATCTGAGCCGCTACAACCGCGCCGACGCTGGCCAATGGTGCGTGCTGCCGGCGGAGACCCGCCACGTTGTGACCTGCGCACAGGCCATCGCTGCCGCCAGTGACGGCGCCTTCGATCCCACCATCGGTCCGCTGGTTGCACTGTGGGGCTTCGGTGCACATGCCGGTGAACGCCGCCAGCCCGACGCCGCTACCCTGCAGGCCACCCGTGAGCGTTGCGGTTGGCAGCGCCTGCAGTGGCAGGATGATGCGCTGCTGCAACCGGGCCGGCTGGAACTGGATCTCTCTGCGATCGCCAAGGGCTTCGGCGTCGATCACGTAGCCGCCTGGTTGCGTGGACAAGGCATTGCTGCAGCGCTGATCGAAGTGGGTGGCGAACTGGCCGGCTACGGCAGAAAACCGGACGGCCAACCGTGGCGCGTGCTGGTGGAATCCGCACCGGAAGAGGATGTGCACACCGAAACCCCGCCACGGGTGCTGGCGCTGGACGGCAAGGCGGTGGCCACTTCGGGCGATCGCTGGCACCAGTACCAGGCCGATGGCGAGGCCTACAGCCACAGCCTCGACCCGCGTACGGGCAGGCCGGTGCAGCAGGTCGCCGCAGCGGTCACCGTCGTGGCCGACGACGCCATGCACGCCGATGCCTGGGCTACCGCACTGACCGTGCTGGGTCGCGAACAGGGCATGGCGCTGGCCGAGCGCGAAGGACTGGCCGCGCGCTACCTGCAACGCACCGCAGACGGCCCGCAGGAATTTCTCAGCAGCGCCTTCCAGCGCCTGCTCGACGGGCAGGACGCATGAGCACTCGGCCATCGCGTGCGTGGCTCGGCAACACACTTGTACTGATCGTACTGGCGCTGATCGCCTGGGCGCTGCTGCGCCTGCACCTCGGCGAAGCCTGGTGGCAGGGCGCACCGCCGGCACGGCAATCGCAGATCGCCATCATCGCCACCGCGCTGTACGCGCTGGCCTGCGCGGCCCTGTGGTGGCGCACTCGTCCGCGCGATGATGCGGCGTCCGCCGATACCGCACCGCTCCTGCTGGTCTGGTCCAGCCAGACCGGCTTTGCCCGCGAACTGGCCGAACGCAGTGCCGAGGCCCTGCGTGGTGCCGGCGTGCCGGTGCGTGTGCGCGGGCTGCATGAGGTCGACGCCGCATTGCTGGCCGACAGCCAGCGCGCGCTGTTCATTGCCAGCACCACCGGCGAAGGCGATCCGCCCGACCACGCCCTGCCGTTCCTGCGCGGGGTGATGGCCGCGCCGCCTCCGTTGCAGCATCTGCAGTACGGCGTGCTAGCGCTGGGCGACCGCAGCTATGGCCACTTCTGCGGATTCGGCCACCAGCTGGACCAGTGGCTGCGCCAGCACGGCGCGCACCCGCTGTTCGATGCGATCGGGGTCGACAATGCCGATCCGGCGGCGCTGCGACATTGGCAGCAGCTGCTGGGACAACTTGGCGGAGGCGCCACCGAACTGCCCGACTGGAGCCCGGCCGAGTATCAGCCGTGGACGTTGCTGCAACGCCAGCATCTGAATCCGGGCAGCCCCGGCGGCCCGGTGTACCGGGTGCGCCTGCAGCCACCGCCTGGCGTCGATGTGCAGTGGCAGGCCGGCGACATCGCCGAGATCGGCCCGCAGCACCCACGCCACAGCGCGCGCGCCTGGCTCGATGCACAGGGCTTCAATGCAGACACCATGCTGGATGACGGGCAGGCGTTGCTGGCCCGTATCGAGCGCTCGCATCTGCCATCGCTGGTTCCCCCGGGTGATCTGCCCGCATTGCTGGCAACCCTGCAACCGCTGCCGCATCGCGAGTACTCGATCGCCTCGGTGATGGCCGACGGCGCGGTGGAGCTGCTGGTGCGCCGCCAACTGCGCGCCGACGGTACACCCGGCATCGGCAGCGGCTGGCTGTGCGACCACGCGGCCATCGGCGAACCGGTGCAACTGCGGCTGCGCCGCAACGACAATTTCCATGGCGTGCCCGCCGATGTACCGCTGCTGCTGATCGGCAACGGCACCGGCATCGCCGGCCTGCGCGCGCACCTGCACGAACGTGCCCAGCGTGGCGCGCGCCGCACCTGGCTGCTGTTCGGCGAGCGCACCGCCGCGCACGACTTCCATTTCGGCGAAGAACTGCAGGCGATGCTGGCCAGTGGCACGCTGGCACGGCTGGATGCAGTGTTCAGCCGCGACGGCGGCGCGCATCGCTATGTGCAGGACCGGCTGCAGGCCGAAGCGGCGACGCTGCGGCAGTGGGTCGATGAAGGCGCGACGATCCTGGTCTGCGGCAGCCTGCAGGGCATGGCCCCGGGCGTGGATGCAGTGATCGAGCGGGTGCTGGGTACCGCAGGCAAGGAAGCGCTGCTGCTGGCCGGTCGTTACCGGCGCGATGTGTATTGAACGAACCGTCGGGGTCGGTTCCCTTTCCGCAGGAAAGGGCTCTGACCCCAACCACAGCCGCACCATGACGGCGTGCCCAGGCATGGTGGCAACCGCACAGCAGTAGATCCACGCCATGCGTGGATGGCGCCCACCGGCGCCCAGGAATCATGCCCCCGCCGCGCTCACCCGTATCGCCAACAACTCGCCACCACCGCTGAGCGCATGCCGTTGCCTCTCGCCCCCCGCCAACCACGCGGTGTCCCCCGCCTGCAGCGCCGGCAGGCCACTATCGGCACCGAACTGCGCCTGTCCGGCCAGCAGATGCAGCGCCCACGCAACGCCCGGTTCGCAGAAGAAGAACATCGACCCCACCAGCGGCCGGTGCAGCAGTTCGGCCTGCAGCAGCTCGCGCTTCCACATCAGGTTGAAGTCGTGGGTGGTGCCATCGACCAGTTCACCGTGCAGCGTTTCCTCACCGGCAAAGCGCGCCCGCCCGTGTGGCGGCAGCACCTGGGCCACGCGGCCATCCTCGAAACGCAGGCGCACGCCATTGCCCTGCAGCAGCACCAGTTCGCGCTCCACGCCGGGGAAGGTGGAGAACGCAGCGTCCTGCTCGATCTCGGCCACCGACAGGCGCAGCGCCCAGTCATCACCCTGCGCAGGAAGACGCAGGATCTCGCGGGTCCAGCCAAGTCCATTCCGCCAGCGTTCGCGGCGATAGTCCAGGTGGGAGATCACCTGGCTCGGAGTGTGCAACAGGGAGTCGACGTTCATCGGCGCATTGCATCACGCCACGCGCCATCATGCATCACCGCGTAGCGAGCGTGCCCTGGCCACCGCATCCGCCGGCCAGCAGCTGCGAGTGCTTCAGCCAATCCTGGTCAGGGTAGTAAGCAAACACCATCGTGCCGCCACGCAACGCATCGATCAGCGGCTTGGCCACCGAAAGGCGCACCGCCGGGCAACCCAGGCTGCGACCCAAGCGCCCCTGCAGCTGAGCGGTGGCCGGGTTCACGTACGGCGCACCATGGATGACGATCGCGCGTTCGCGCGCACGGTCGTTGAAGCCCGGCTCCAGCCCGGCCAGGCGCAGCGAATATCCATTACCGCCCATGTAGGTCTCCTGCGCGGTGAACGCGCCGAGGCTGGACATGAAACTCCCATCGCGGTTGGAGAAGTGCTGGGTGCGGTTCTCGCCGCTGTTGCGGCCATGCGCCACCCATTCCTCGAACAGCAGGCGCTGGTGGGCCAGGTCGAACACCCACAGGCGCGGCTCGGTGGACGGCCGCGAATAATCGATCACGCTGAGACGATCACCGTTGATGCCCAGCTCCGGACGCTGCAACGCACAGCGCATGGCGTGCGCCGCCAGCTGCAACACGTGGCGGTCAGCCTTGGGCGCACTGCGCGACAGCAAGGCAGCCAGATCATCAGCGCTGGTGGCAAGGGCGGGCGTCTGTGCCAGCGCCGGGGCGCTGGCCGAGGTCGCCAGCAGGCCGAACGCGGCCAGCCGGCACAGGCGGGATGCAGTCATGGGCACAACGAGGGAACTCAGTTGCCTTTGAGGGTGGACCCTGGCGGCTCGGATTCCAAGACCGGCTGCATTCCGGATTCAGCCGGGCTTGGGCGGACCGCCGGCAACGAGGTCACCAGCAGGGTCGTGCCCGGCACCAGCACCTGGTACAGCTGGCGGGCAAAATCGGCCGGCAGCGCCATTGGCAACGAGGGCGTGGCCAGCAGGTCCGGGGTGGCCTGGGCACGATCCTGGCCCAGCAGCGGATAGGCCGTCCACTGGTGCAGGCGCTGGTTCACGTCCAGCGGGCTGGGCGTATCGCTGTAGCCCTGCCCCATCACGAACAGCGTGGTGCCCTGGAATGCCGGCAGGGCGTCGGCCTTCAGCGGCGACTCGCCGATCATCACGCCATCGCGCAGCACGTACAGGCGCTGGTCATGCAGGCTGACCAGGATGCCGACCTGCCCGGCCGGGGCTGCGCTGTCGTCCCACCAGGCCTGCGCCGGGGCCCCGCCCTCGGTTTCCGGCAAAGCCTGGCCGCGCGCGTTGACCGGGGCCAGCACCGAAGGATAGGCCAGGGTCATCGGCGAACTCTTGGCGTCGGCCACCACCACCGTATCGCCGCGCTGGGTTTCGCTGAACAGCTTCTGCGCGAACGCCTGCGGCAGGCGCACGCAGCCATGCGAGGCCGGATGCCCGGGCAGGCTGCCGCCATGCAGGGCGATGCCATCCCAGGTCAGCCGCTGCATGTAGGGCATCGGCGCGCTGTTGTAGAGGTTGGACCTGTGGTCCTTGTCCTTCTGCAGGATGGTGAACACGCCGGTCGGCGTCTCGTGCCCGGCCTTGCCCGAGCTGATCGTGGTCAGGCCGATGGCGATGCCGTTGCGGTAAACGTAGGCACGCTGCTCATCGAGGCTGACCACCAGCACGATCGGGCCGGTTGGCGAGATTTCCGGATGCCACAGGTACTCGCCCGGTTTCAGGTCGGTCGGCCCGCGCACGTCGGCGGTGCTGGCTTCGGCCGCAGGCTTGGCTGTCGGCGTCGGCGCAGCGGCATGGGCCAGCAGTGGCAGGGTCAGTGCCAGGGCGAGCATCAGGGTCGTGGGGCGGTGCACAAGCATCCAGCGGGGTCCTTTCCATGCGGAGCGGCCACCGTACACCATCGGCCCGTGGTGGCCGCGGCAAAACCAGGCGCCGGAAATGAAATTGCCCGGCGACACAGCCATGTGTCGTACCGGGCAATCGTTACGTCCTTGTCGGCCTGCTGCCGCCCCCTCGCATCCTGCGCTGTGGGGGTAGCGTTGCATCCTGCACGCGGCCGCGTCTGTCCTGTTTGTATCTCAGCCCCTTCCACAGGTCTGTGATGCCACCATCCTGGTGATTGGTGCCGCGTCCTGCGGCGGTCGGTGGTCACGGCCTTCCTGTCCGTGACCGGTGAACCAGCCTCCTGCCGGTTCCGACGATTCCTGCTGTCAGCGCCTGGGTACGGTCCGCACCGGTACCGATCCGGGTACCGGATCCGCCGGCAACAACCTGTTGCCTACGGTGATCCGCTGTCGATTCCGTTCGACGATCGCTTTCCCTATCCCCTTCACCTGCGTCAGGTCCTCGACGCGATGAAATGGGCCGTGTCTGCGCCGGTGCTCGACGATCGCCTCGGCCTTGGCGGCTCCGACCATCGTCAATCCCTGCTGCAGCGCCTGGGCATCGGCGCGGTTGATGTCGATCGGTTCGGCGGCATGCGCCCCAGCGATCCCCATTACCAGCACCAGCGCCCTCAACACGACAAACCAAGGCACGACGTGTATCTCCCTGTGATTCTGGCCGCCCCGACCGGCAATCCCGTCGGCAGGAACAGTGTCCGTCACCACATGTGCACAGCCTATCGGTTTCCCGGATTTCCGTAAGCCAGCCAAATACCCGACGTGATGTAGGAAAAACCCTACCCGCGGCACAGGCGTAGAATGGCCGGATCAGCCCATGCAACCGGAGTTTCAGATGGACAGCGCCAAGCTCGGCCAATTCGTCAATGACAAGTGGGACAGCGAAATCGTCCCGCAGTTGGTCGACTACATCCGCATTCCCAACAAGTCGCCGATGTTCGACGCCAATTGGGTGCAGAACGGCTACATGGAACAGGCGGTCACCCTGATGGAGAACTGGGCCAAGGCCCAGCAGCTGCCCGGCCTGAAGGTTGAGGTGGTGCGCCTGGAAGGCCGTACCCCGCTGATCTTCCTGGAAATTCCGGCTACCGGCGCCGAAACCGGCGACGACACCATCCTGCTCTATGGCCACCTGGACAAGCAGCCGGAAATGACCGGCTGGGACGACGACCTCGGCCCGTGGACCCCGGTCCTGCGCGGCGACAAGCTGTATGGCCGCGGCGGTGCGGACGACGGCTACGCGATCTTCGGCTCGCTGGCTGCGGTACTGGCACTGCAGGCCCAGGGCCTGCCGCACGCCCGCTGCGTGGTGCTGATCGAAGCGTGTGAAGAGTCCGGCAGCTATGACCTGCCGGCCTACGTCGACCACCTGGCCGACCGCATCGGCAAGCCGTCGCTGGTGGTCTGCCTGGATTCGGGCTGCGCCAACTACGACCAGCTGTGGTGCACCACCTCGCTGCGCGGCCTGACCGGCGGCAATTTCACCGTGAAGGTGCTCAACGAAGGCGTGCATTCCGGCGATGCCTCCGGCGTGATCCCGTCCAGCTTCCGCCTGCTGCGCCAGATCCTTTCGCGCATCGAGGACCAGGACACCGGCCGCATCCTGATCGACGGCATGAACGTGGAGATCCCGGCCGAGCGCCTGGAACAGGCCAAGCGTGCCGCCGAAGTGGTGGATACCGAGATCTTCGAGAAGTTCCCGATGGTCGACGGCCTGCGCCCCATGAACGAGGACCTGACCGAGCTGGTGCTCAACCGCACCTGGCGACCGGCGCTGTCGGTCACCGGCGTCGGTGGCATGCCGCCGCTGGAATCGGCCGGCAACGTGCTGCGTCCGCAGACCTCGGTGAAGCTGTCGCTGCGCCTGCCGCCGACCGCCGATGGCAAGACCTGCGGCGAGCTGCTGAAGGAAGCACTGCTGCGCGACCCGCCGAACGGCGCGCAGGTCACCCTGGACCTGGAAAAGGCCTCCACCGGCTGGAATGCCCCGGCGATGGCGCCGTGGCTGACCCAGGCCATCGACGACGCCAGCCAGGCCTTCTTCGGCAAGCCGGCGATGTACATGGGCGAGGGCGGCTCGATCCCGTTCATGGGCATGCTGGGCGAGAAGTTCCCGGGCGCGCAGTTCATGATCACCGGCGTGCTCGGCCCGCACTCCAATGCGCATGGCCCGAACGAGTTCCTGCACATCCCGATGGGCAAGAAGGTCACCGCCTGCGTGTCCAAGGTGATCAGCGAGCACTACGCCGCCAGCCTGCGCGGCGAGACCAGCGGCTCGCCGGTGGCTGCCGACAGCGGCACCCGCCACGGCGACCACGGCTGCTGCTGATCCGGCACTCGTGACGGACGCAGCCTGGCCTTGCTAGGCTGCGTCCACACTCAAGCGGAATCCGCGCGCATGAATGGTCTGTTCGGCAGCAGCAGCTGGCTGTACATCCTGCTGGTCGGCTTCTTCGTCGGCCTGCTCGGGCGTTTCTTCATGCCCGGCAACAACCGCATGGGCTGCCTGCTGACCATCGTGCTGGGCATCCTTGGTGCCCTGCTGGCCGGTTGGTTCGGCCAGTACATGGGCTGGTACGCCCCCGGCGAACCGGCCGGTTTCCTCGGCGCGGTGGTGGGCGCGGTGGCCGTGCTGGCCGTCCTGCGCCTGTTCAGCGGTCGCCGCTGACGCCGCTCCCCCTTCCCTTCCTGTTGCCGACGTTGGCGCGCCCGGCGCGCCCGGATATGCCCGCATGACCGAACCCGCCTCCGATCCCCAGCGCAGCGCGCAGCGCCTGCAGTGGGCCCGTACCCAGCTCGATGATGCCAACGCGGTGGTCGAACGCGCTTCGGTTGACGCCGGCATGCGCAGCTACTGGCGCACCACCAGCACGCGCGGCAGCCACATCGTGATGGACGCCCCGCCGGGGCTGGAAGATCCGCGGCCGTGGCTGCGCATGCGCGGCCTGCTGCACGACAACGGTCTGCGCGTGCCCATGCTGCTCGCGCAGGACCTGGATGCCGGCTTCCTGCTGCTGGAAGATCTCGGCGGCCCGACCCTGGCCAGGATCCTCGACGAGCGCAACGCTGACGAATGGTTCGGTCGTTCGATCGAGCAGCTGCTGCGCCTGCAGGCGATCCCGGTGCCGGCCGACTTCGGCCAGTTCGGCGAAGCACTGCTGCAGCGCGATGCCGGCCTGTTCGACGAATGGTTCCTGCAGCGCCACCTGAACCTTGAACTGGACTGCGGCGAGATCGAAGGCCTGCAGCTGGTGCATCGCCGCCTGATGGACAACGCGCTGGGCCAGGCCCAGCTGATGACCCACCGCGACTACATGCCGCGCAACCTGATGCCGGTCGACGACGGCCCCGCAGTGCTGGATTTCCAGGACCTGGTGCGCGGCCCGATCGCCTACGACGCGGTGAGCCTGTTCAAGGACGCGTTCCTTAGCTGGCCGCTGGAGCGTGTGGACGAGTGGCTGGCGCAGTACCACGAGCGTGCCCGCGACACCGGCCTGCCGGTGCCCGACCGCGCCACCTTCCTGCGCGATGCCGACTGGATGGGCATCCAGCGCCACGTGAAGATCCTGGGCCTGTTCTGCCGGCTGCGTTACCGCGACAACAAGGGCCATTACCTCGACGACGCACCGCGCTTCATCACCTATCTGGATGAAGTGCTGCCGCGCTACCGCGAGCTGGCACCGCTGCAGCAGCTGCTGGACGACCGCATCAAGCCGGCGCTGGCCGAGCTGGGTGCACCGATGCGCGTAGCCCGATGAAGGCACTGGTCTTTGCCGCCGGCCTCGGCGAGCGCATGCGCCCGCTGACCCTGCACACGCCCAAGCCGCTGCTGGAAGTGGCTGGCAAGCCGTTGATCGTCTGGCACCTGGAACGCCTGGCCGCACTCGGCGTGCGCGAGGTGGTGGTCAACACCGCATGGTTGGCCGAACAGTTCCCGGCGACGCTTGGCGATGGCAGCCAGTGGGGCCTGCGCCTGCATTTCCTGTACGAAGGGCAGACCCCGCTGGAAACCGGCGGCGGCATCCTCAACGCCCTGCCGGTGCTGGGCGGTGCCCCGTTCCTGGTAGTGAACGGCGACATCTGGACCGATTTCGATTTCGCCACGCTGCCGCGCGAGCCGCAGGGCCAGGCGCACCTGGTGCTGGTCGACAATCCGGTTCAGCACCCGAATGGTGACTACCGCCTGGATGCACAGGGGTTCCTGCACCACGACCGCGAAGGACCATGCCTGACCTATGCCGGCATCGGCGTGTACCGTCCTTCGATCGTGGCCGACTGGCGCGCGGTGATCGGCGATGCGCCGGGCAGCGAGCGGCTGCCACCGAAGTTCTCGGTGGTGCCGCTGCAGAAGCACTTCATGGCGCAGGGGTTGATGACCGGGCAGCACCATCGCGGGCGCTGGACCGACGTCGGCACCGTGGATCGCCTGCGCGCGCTGGATGCGGAGTTGGCGGCGAACGGCTGAGCCCCTCGTGGCTGGACGTTTTGAGAGCAGTAGCCTTGCTTGGCCGGGCGGGGTGGATTCGCGGGGGACGCCGTGAACCCGTCCCTGGGGGCTTGGCCGCGGCATCCATGCCGCGGAC
>NZ_JCACKF010000014.1:92194-139874 GCF_059505245.1 Stenotrophomonas sp. | reverse complement strand
GCCGGGCTGTGGATGGCGGACCGGTGGTGCCGGCCGCGGGCCGCCACCCCTGCAAGCCCTGAGGGATCAACGGGGTTGCCGGCCCGCGGCCGGCACTACCCGCTGCGCCATTCAGCGCGCGACACGCCGTCGCCGCCCATCCGCGCTAACATGCTGGTTTTCCCCCGCAGGAACGCCCCGCATGAACTCGCGCAGCCCCCTTACCGTCGCCCTGATCCAGGAGCGCAACCACGGTGATGCCGCCGCCAACCTGGCGGTGATCGAAGCACGCGTGGCCGAGGCGGCTGCGCAGGGTGCCAAGCTGGTGCTGCTGCAGGAACTGCATAACGGCCCGTACTTCTGCCAGCACGAATCGGTGGACGAGTTCGACCTGGCCGAGCCGATTCCGGGCCCGAGCACCGAGCGCCTCGGCGCGCTGGCGAAGCAGCATGGCGTGGTGCTGGTCGGCTCGCTGTTCGAGCGCCGCGCTGCCGGGCTGTACCACAACACCGCCGTGGTGTTCGAGAAGGACGGTACCCTGCTCGGCAAGTACCGCAAGATGCATATCCCGGACGACCCGGGCTTCTACGAGAAGTTCTACTTCACCCCGGGCGACATCGGCTTCAAGCCGATCGATACCTCGGTGGGCCGCCTGGGCGTGCTGGTGTGCTGGGACCAGTGGTACCCGGAAGCGGCGCGCCTGATGGCGCTGGCCGGCGCCGAGCTGCTGCTGTATCCGACTGCGATCGGTTGGGATCCGGACGACGTGCAGGACGAGAAGACCCGCCAGCGCGACGCCTGGGTGCTGAGCCATCGCGGCCATGCGGTGGCCAACGGCCTGCCGGTGCTGAGCTGCAACCGCGTCGGCCACGAGGCCTCGCCGCTGGGCGCGTCGGGCATCCAGTTCTGGGGCAACAGCCACGTGCTCGGCCCGCAGGGCGAGTTCCTGGCCGAGGCCGGCACCGAGGCCACCGTGCTGCTGTGCGACGTCGACCTGCAGCGCAGCGAGCATGTGCGCCGCATCTGGCCGTTCCTGCGTGATCGCCGCATCGATGCCTACGGCGACCTGCTCAAGCGCTACATCGACTGAGCCGGAGCCCGCGCATGGCCGTCCTCATCCGTGATGCCGGCCCGGCCGACATCGACGCGATCACCGCGATCTATGCGGTGGAAGTGACTGACTTCGTCAACACCTACGAGTACGACATTCCGGACGCGACCGAGATGCTGCGCCGCATGCGCGACATCATCGACCGCGGCTTCCCCTACCTGGTCGCCGAGATTGACGGCCAGGTGGCCGGCTATGCCTACGCCAACACCTACCGCACCCGCGTTGCCTACCAGTGGACCGTGGAAAACTCGGTCTACGTCGATGCCGCGTTCCAGGGCAAGGGCGTCGGCACCGGCCTGCTGCAGGCGTTGATCGACGCCTGCGTGGCGCGTGGCTACCGGCAGATGGTGGCGGTGATCGGCGAACCGACCAATACCGCTTCAATCAAGCTGCACGAACGCTTCGGCTTCGAACTGGTGGGCGTGTTCCGTGGCCTCGGCCGCAAGCATGGCCGCTGGCTGGACACCGTGCAGATGCAGCGCGCGCTCGGCGATGGCGCCGACACCGCACCTTCCAATGAATGAACCCATGACCGAAACCCTTCCCGAGACCGGTGACGACCTGTTCGCCGGCCAGCCGGTGCGCGTCGTCGAACGCGACGGCGTGCGCTACACCTTGCTGGGCACCGCCCACGTCTCCCGCGCCAGCGTCGAGGCCGTGGAAAAAGCCATCGACAGCGGCCGCTTCGATGCAGTGGCCGTCGAGCTGGACCCGCAGCGCCTGCAGGCGCTGAGCGACCCGGACACGCTGGCCAAGCTCGACCTGGTCGAGGTGATCCGCAAAGGCCGCGTCGCCCTGTTCGCCGCCAACCTGGCCCTGTCCGCCTACCAGCGCCGCCTGGCCGAACAGCTCGACATCGAGCCCGGTGCCGAGCTGAAGCGTGCGGTGGAGCTGGCGCGCGAGCGTGACCTGCCGGTGCACCTGATCGACCGCGAGGTCGGCCTGACCTTCCGCCGGGCGTCGCAGCGGCTTGGGTTCTTCGGCAAGCTGAAGCTGGTTGCCGGGCTGGGCGCGGGCCTGTTCTCGTCCGAGGAAGTGGGCGAGAACGAGATCGAAAAGCTCAAGCAGGGCGACATGCTGGAATCGAGCTTCGGTGAGTTCGCCAGCGAGAGCCCGGCGCTGTACGAGACCATCATCGGTGAGCGCGACCGCTACATGGCCACGCGCCTGCGCGAAGCGCACGACCCGCAGCAGCGAGAAGTGCTGGCGGTGGTCGGTGCCGGTCACCTGGCCGGGCTGGCGCGCTACCTGGAAACCGACACCGAGGCACCGGCGCCGCTGCGCGCCGAGCTGGAGGCGGTGCCGAAGAAGCGCAACATCCCGTGGTTCACGCTCGGCATCCTGGCGATCGTGGCGACCGGCATCGGCGTGGGCTTCTACCGCGGCGGCCTGGGCGTGGGCACCGAACTGCTGGCGACCTGGGCAATGTATACCGGCGGCCTGGCGGGCCTGGGCTGCCTGCTGGCAGGCGGTCACCCGCTGAGCATCCTCACCGCGATCGCGGTGGCCCCGTTCAAGCCGTTCCGCCTGAGCATCCCGACCGGCGCATTCTCGGCGCTGGTGGAAGCGCGCCTGCGCAAGCCGGCCTACGAGGACTTCCTGAAGCTGCGCGACGATGCGCAGAGCCTGAAGGGCTGGTACCGCAATCGCGTTACCCGCGTGGTGCTGACCTTCATGCTGACCAACATCGGCAGCATGCTGGGCCTGTGGCTGACCACCTTCAAGGTCTGGGGCAAGGTGGCGGGGTAAGCCTCTCAACCGGCCACAGAATCTGTAGCGCCCGAGCCCATGCTCGGGCGACGCCGCGACGCGGCGAACAGAAAAAAAGGGGGAGACCGCCCCACTACGACCGGCCTCCCCCACACCACAACACGTTGGCGCTCCTTACGGTCGAGCAAGCTCGACCACTACACTGGGGTACCCGCCACCATCTCCAGCCCGCGTGCACGGCGGATCAACCGCGTCACGGCCGAGCGCAGGTCATCCAGCACCGCATAGATGGTCGGCAGGAACAGCAGGCTGACCACCGTCGAGAACGCCAGCCCGCCCGCAATTGCACGCGCCATCGGCGAATACTCCGGACCGTTGCCAAACATCTGCGTATCGGTCAGCGAGATCGGGATCATCGCCAGGATCGCCGTGCCCATGGTCATCATGATCGGGCGCAGGCGTTCGCGTGAGCCTTCCACCAGCGCCTGGGTGCGGCCCATGCCGCTGCGCCGCAGGTTGTTGATGTGCTCGATCATCACGATGCCGTTGTTCACCACCACGCCCATCAGCACCAGGATGCCGATGAAGGACATGATCCCGAACGAGGTGCCGGTGATCCAGAACAGCCAGAACACGCCGAAGATCGAGAACAGCACGCCGCTCATGATCGCCGCCGGGAACAGCAGCGACTCGAACACCGCCGCCATCACCACGTAGATCATCACCAGTGCGATCAGCAGGTTGAACACCATCTGCTGCATGGCCTCGTCGTCGTTGCCGTAGTCGCCGCCGTCGAAGGTGAAGCCATAGCCGGCCGGGAAGTTCATCGGCTTGAGCACGGCTTCGATCGCCTTGCGCCCGTCCGGCGCGGTGACCTTCTCGGCCAGGTTGGCCTTGATGGTCAACGTGGTCTGGCGGTTGGTGCGGCCGATCTGGGTGGCCGACGAACCAACGTCCACGGTGACCAGGCTCAGCAGCGGCACGCTGCGGCCATCGCCGGTGCGCACGCTGAAACCGGCCAGGTCTTCCGGGCTGCTCTGCTCGGCGCCGGCAAAGCGCACCCACACCGGCACTTCGTTGTCACCGCGGCGGAACTCGCGCATCGGCGCGCCGCGCAGCGCCAGGCCGACGAAGCTGGCCACCTGCTCGGCATTGAAGCCGAACGCTGCGGCACGCTCGCGGTCGACGCGCACCTTCAGCTCGCCGCCCTTCTCGCCGTTGTCGATGCGCACGTCACGCAGCTCGGCACGCTGCGCCAGCAACGGCACCACTTCCTGGCCGATCTCCTGCAGCATCGAGCTGGAGTCGCCCACCAGCTGCACCTGCACGCCCTGGTTGCTGCCGCCACCGCCATCGCCACCCTGGTTGCCGACGAAGTAATCGGTGCGGGCCGACTTCGGTAGGCCCTTGCGCAGTTCCTCCTGCAGCGACTTGATGTCCTTGGCGTACTCTTCGTCCAGGGTGACCACCGTGGAGCTGCCTTCCTGCTCGCTGTACCAGGAATACACCTGCTTCACGTGCAGGCGTTCGCGGTTCTGGTCGATCCAGTTCTCCACCCGCGCCACTTCCTCGGACATCTGGCGGTAGGTGTAGGCGCCCTTCCACATGTAGCCGATGAAGATGTCCTTGCCCCCCTCACCACCGAACATGTCGACCTTGGTCAGCTTCATCGGCACCAGGCTGACCAGCACCACCAGCAGGATGCCGAGCAGGCTCCAACCGCGGTGATGCAGTGACCAGTCCAGCAGCTGCGCATAGCGTCGCTGCAGGCGCGCGATCAGGCCGGTCTGCGAGTGCACCAGCTTGGGCGTGGCCATGCGCGCGGACAGCATCGGGATCAGGCTGACCGCGACCAGCCACGAGGCCAGCAGCGAGACCGAGATGGTGATCGCGATCTGCGCCATGAAGATGCTGATGTTGTTGGTCTCGCCGAACAGGTTCGGCACGAACACGATGCAGTGGCACAGCGTGCCGGCGCTGAGCGCGATGGCCACGTTGCGGGTGCCGATGATCGAGGCCAGCCGTGGCTGCCCCGGCATGCGCTCGCGCTCCTGGTAGATGCTCTCCACCACCACCACCGCGTTGTCGACCAGCATGCCGACGGCCAGCAGCAGGCCCATCATGGTCAGGATGTTGAGTGTCACCCCGACGAAGTACATGAAGCCGAGGGTGATGGTGAAGCAGATCGGAATGGCCAGGGTCACCATCAGCGTCGACGGCCAATGGCGCAGGAAGAAGAACAGCACGGTGACCGACAGGATCAGGCCGACCGCGCCGGCCTCGGCCAGCTCCAGCAGCGAGGACGTCACTGCCTTGCCCTGGTTGTCGATCACCTTGATCTGCACGTCGCGCATCGACGGCTGCGCGCGGATCGCCTCGACTTCGGCCAGCGCCGCACGCGAAACGTCCACCAGGTTGGCGCTGCGTTCCTTGAAGATGTCCAGGCCCACCGCCGGGTTGCCGTCCAGGCGGCGCCCGTAGTTCATCCGCGCCGGCTTCAGGCGGACATCGGCGATATCACCCAGGCGCAGTCCCTTGGCGTTGATCACCAGGTCGCGCATCTCCTGAAGGTCGGTGATCTCGCCTACCGGCTGCACGCGCACGCGCTGGCCGTTGTCGTCGATCTGCCCGGCCGAGATCGAGAAGTTCAGCGTGCGCAGGCGCTCGCTCAGCTCGTTGATGCTCAACCCATGCGCGTTGAGCCGGTTCGGATCGATGGCGATCTCCACCTCGTTCGGCGGCGCACCGGTGATATCGACGCGGGCCACACCGGGAATACGCTCGATGCGCCGCTTGAACTCACGATCGAGCATGTCATAGGCGGTGGTCAGGTCGGTGGTGCTGGCCAGCCGCACCTTCAGCACGGGCTGGTCGCTGCTGGACCACTTGAACACGTTGTAGCGCTGCAGGTCGTCGGGCAGGTCGCTGCGGATCGCGTCGATACGCTCGCGCGCGTCCGACGCGGCAATGGCGATGTCGCGGTCCCAGTCGCTGAACTCGATGTAGATCAGCGCCGCCTCGGAGGTGGCCGACGAGCGCATGCGCTTGATGCCGGTCATCGTCGCCAGCGATTCCTCGACTGGACGGATGATGGTCCGTTCCACTTCTTCCGGGGTCGAGCCGGTGTAGGGAATCTGCACGAACAGGAACGGCGCGGAGATGTCCGGCAACGCCTCCAGCGGCAGCCGGAACGAAGCGATCAGGCCGATCACCACCAGCGACACGAAGCACATGATGGTGGTGACCGGACGGCGGATGGAGAACTCGGCAACACTCATGCCGGTTCCTCCACACCCGCTGTGCCGCCCTCGTCGCCATGCAGGCCTTCACCGGCGTGCTTGCGGCCGCGCTCACGGTAGTAGGCGTCGCCGCGACGATCCATCAGGTCGTACACCACCGGGATCACCAGCAGCGTCAGCAGCGTCGACACCAGCAGGCCACCGATCACGGTGATCGCCATCGGTGCACGCACTTCGGCGCCCTCGCCCATCGCCACCGCCAGCGGCAGGAAGCCGAACAGCGTGCACAGCGTGGTCATGATGATCGGCCGCAGGCGCGAGCGCGCACCCTCCACCAGCGCCTCATGCTTGGCCACGCCGGCCTCGCGCAGCTGGTTGACCTTGTCGATCAGGATGATCGCGTTCTTGGTGACCAGGCCGACCAGCAGGATCAGGCCGATGAACACCACCACCGAAATGGGCTTTCCGGTCAGCATCAGCGCCAGGATCGCGCCGACCAGCGCCAGCGGGATGGTGAACAGGATCACGAACGGGTGCAGCAGGGATTCGAACTGCGAGGCCATCACCAGGTAGACCAGGAAGATCGCCAGGCCGAAGGCGAAGATCAGCGACTTCGCCGCCTGCGCCAGTTCCTCGCCCTGGCCGCCGATGTGCAGGCCGACGCCCGCGCCCAGCGGCTGCTCGGCCACCATCTGCTGCACTTCGCGCATGGCGGCGCCGAGGTCGATGTCGCGCAGGTTGGCCGATACCACCGCGACCCGGGTCTGGTCGGCACGATGGATCTCGCTGGGGCCGGTGGTGGCGACCACGTCGGCCACCGCGTCCAGGGTCACCGGGCGGGTGCTGCCCGGATTGACGATCAGCCGGCGGATGCTCTCCACGCTGGCGCGGTCACCTTCCTGGGCGCGCACCAGCACGTCGATCTTGCGGTCACGGAAGCTGTAGCGGGTGGCGACGTCGCCACGCACCTTCTTCACCACCACGTCGGCGATCTGGCGGGTGGTCAGGCCCAGCGCACCGGCGCGCTCCTGGTCGAAGCGGATCTGGATTTCCGGGAAGCCCTCTTCCACCGTCGACTTCACGTCGGCGTAGTGGGCATTGCCGCGCAGCATCGCCGCCAGGCGCTGGCCGGCCACTTCCAGGGTCGCCATGTCCTGCCCGCGCAGTTCGATTTCCAGCGGCGTGGAAAAGCTGAACAACGCCGGCCGCGCGAAGTCGACCTGGGCACCCGGGTGCTGGCTCATGGTGCCGCGCAGGCGCTCGGTGATCGCCGCTTCAGTGTGCGCATTGCCGCCACCTTCCATCACCACGGTCAGCTTGCCGATGTTCTCGCCGCTTTCGGTCGGGCTGGCATCCAGCCGGGTGCCGCTGCCACTGACGCCATACAGCGAGGCCACACCTTCGCCCTTGCCATGCGCCAGCTGCAGCTCGCGCACCAGCGCATCGGTCTGCTTGAGCGGCGTGCCGGCCGGCAGCTTCACCGTCATTTCGAAACGGTCCTGCGCCAGCTGCGGGATCAGGTCGGCGCCAAGCATCGGCACCAGCGCCATGGTCGCCACGAAAATGATGGCTGCCACGCCCAGCACCTTGCCGGGATGCGCCAGCGCACTCGGCAGCAGGCGCAGGTAGCCTCGCTCGGCGCCTGCATAGGGCTTCATCGCCAGGTCGCTGGCCTTGCGCATCACCGGGCCGACCACCGCCACCACGCCGCGCCACAGGCGCACCACGAGCCAGGCCAGCGCATAGAAGCTCCAGCGCACGCTGGCGAGCACGCCACGGCGGCCCAGTGCAACCGGCTTCTGCCAACGCTTCTGCGGCTGCCATGCTGCGTTCGGCGCCTCTTCCGGGAACGCCAGCGGCGGCCGCCCCTTCAGCGAGCTCAGCATCGGGATCAGGGTCATCGACACCAGCAGCGAGATCGCGATGGCGATCGCCACGGTCAGCGCCTGGTCGCGGAACAGCTGCCCGGCGATGCCATCGACGAACACCAGCGGCAGGAACACCGCGATGGTGGTCAGGGTCGAGGCGACCACGGCCATGCTCACTTCACGGGTGCCGGCGATCGCCGCCTGCAGGATGCCCAGGCCACGCTCACGGGCCTTGGCGATGCTCTCCAGCACCACGATCGAGTCATCCACCACCAGGCCGGTGGCCAATGCCAGGCCACCCAGCGACATCACGTTCAAGCTCAGGCCGAGCTGGCCCATGAAGAAGAACGTGGCGATGATCGAGACCGGCAGCGACAGGCTGATCACGAACGTGCTCCAGCCGTCGCGCAGGAACAGGAAGATGATCAGGATCGCCAACAGGCCACCGATCACGGCATCCTTCTTGACGTCGGCAATGGCGTGCTCGATGAAGCGCGACTGGTCCTCGATGGTGGTCAGCTCGACATCGGACGGGAACGTGCCCTTGATCTGCTCCAGGCGCTTGCGCAGCGCTTCAGCGGTGGACACGGTGTTGGCGTCGCCTTCCTTGTAGATGGCCAGCTCGACCGACTCCTTGCCGCCCAGGCGGATGATCGCTTCGCGCTCCTTGTAGCCCTGGCGCACGGTGGCCACGTCCTTCAGGCGCACCGGCACGCCGTTGGCAACCACGCTGGAGCCACCACCGGACGACGCGCTCTGTGCCGCCGACGCCGCCGCGATGGCGGCCGCCGAACCGGTCGACGCGGCGATGTTGAACATCTGCTGCAGCGCCGAGTCCGCGGCGCTGCCATTGGCGGCCTGGGTGGTCACCAGCAGGTTGCGGATCTCCTCCAGGTCGGCGAACTGGTTGACGGTACGCACCAGGAAGCGCTGCGAGCCCTCCTCCAGGCGGCCGCCGGAAATGTTGATGTTCTCGTCCTTCAGGCGCTTGATGACGGTGTCGATCGGCAGGTTCAGCTGGGCAAGCTTCTGCTGGTCGATGTCGACCTGGATCTCGTCCTCCAGGCCGCCGCCCACCTTCACTGCCGCCACACCGGTGACCGGCTCCAGCTTCTTCTTGAGGTCTTCATCGGCATAGCGGCGCAGGCCGGTCAGCTCGCGCACCGCATCGGCATCGCTGGTCGGCGCCGTCTTGTTCGACAGCACCAGGCGCATGATCGGCTCGGTTGACGGATTGAAGCGCAGCAGCACCGGGGCCTTGGCCTCCAGCGGCAGGTTCAGCGCTTCCATCTTGTCGCGCACCTCCAGGCTGGCCTGGTCCATGTTGGTGCCCCAGGCGAATTCCAGCACCACGTCGCTCTGGCCGGTGCGCGAGACCGACTTCAGCTTGCGCAGGTTCTTGACCACGCCGACCGCTTCTTCGACCGGCTGGGTGATCAGGGTTTCGATTTCAGTCGGCGCTGCACCGGTGTATTCGGTGCGCACGGTCAGCGTCGGGTAGCTCAGGTCGGGCAGCAGGTTGACCTTGAGATTGCCCAGCGCGATCAGGCCGAACAGCAGCAGCGTGACCGTGCACATGGCGATGGTCACGCGGCGGCGGGTGGCAAACTCCACCAGGCCGCCGCGCATGCCGCCGGCGGCGCCGTCGCTCGCCGGCGAGGCACCGTGGTCGTGGCCCGGGGCGGTCATTGCTTGCTCCCGGCCTTGTCTGCGGGCTTGGCGGCCGCAGCGACCGTCTTCGCCTTCGGATCGGCAATCACCTGCACCGTGGTGCCGTCGCGCAGGGCGACCTTGCCGGCGGTGACCACCTGATCACCGGCCGCCAGGCCATCACGGATCTCCACCCACGGGCCCTCGGCGTAACCCAGCTTGACCGGAACGCGTGCGACCTTGCCTTCGCGCACGCGGAACACCGCCGGCTCACCGTCGTCGAGCAACGCCAGGCGCGGTACGACCAGCGCATCGGCACGCTGGTCGTAGTCGATGCGGATGCGACCGAACATGCCGGGCTGCAGCGCGTGTGCGGCGCCGTCGAAGGCGCTGACCACGCGAAACGTGCCGCTGCCCGAATCCACCACCGGCGCGATGCGGTCAACGGTGCCGGTGAAGCTCTGCCCCTGCAACGCGTCGGCCGCCAGCGTCACCGGCTGGCCGGCGCGCAGGGTGGCCAGTTCACGCTCGGGCACGTTGAGGGTGGCTTCCAGCCGCGAGTTGTCGACGATGCGGAAGATCGGCGTGTTGATCTGCACGAAGTTGCCGGTCTTGATCGAGCGCGATGCGATCACGCCGGAGATCGGCGCCACCACCGTGGTGTAGGACAGCTCCAGCGTGGCCAGCCGGTACTGCGCGCGGACGTTTTCCAGGTCGTAGCGCAGCTGGTCGACATCGGCGGCGCTGACCATCTGCTGGCCGACCAGCTTCTGTGCGCGCTGGTAATTGTTTTCCAGCTTGCGCATCTGCGCTTCGCTCTGCGCAACGGCCAGCCGTGCACGATCCGGGTCCAGCCGCACCAGCGGTTGGCCGGCGGTGACCCGCTGCCCTTCCTCGACCAGCACCGCCAGCGCCACGCCGGAGGTCTTGGCGACCACCTGCGACTCGGCGCGTGGTTCCAGCGCGGCAGTGCCGGTGTAGCTGGCCGCGACGGCACGATGGCTGGCCACCGCCACTTCGACCGGGACTGCGTCGACCTTCTTCTCCTCCTTGGTCTCGGCAGCCTTGGCTTCGGAATTGGGCCCTGCGGCGCAACCGCCCAGCAGCAGGGAGGTGGAGATCAGCAGTGCGGCAGCGCAGATTCCGCTGCGACGGCCGGACAGGAAGGTTGGGTGCGACATCGTCGGGTCCCTGGAGGATGCGTGGACAGGTGTGGTAGCAAAGTAATGCACCACTTCACGGCAACACCATATCCCAAAGGTCATGGTGTCTTCACCCCGCTGGTCGGCGCACCCCCATTTCAGCTAGATGAAACCTGGGGCTATACTCGGGTCGTTCCGTACCCCACGCCGGAACGACCAGACCCGAATCCCCGGAAACGACACCATGCGCCCGCAGCCGCTCGCCGCTTGTCTCGCTCTGGCCGTCCTCCTGCCCCTTGGGGCCGCCGCACAGCCCGCTCCTGCTCCTGCCACACCCGCCCCGGCCCCGGCTCCCGCCGTTGCGCCAGCGCCCGCCGCACCCACCGGCAACTTCGACAATGGCCGCGTCCTGGCCTACACCTGCCAGGGCTGCCACGGGATCACCGGCTACAAGAACGCCTACCCCAGTTACCGGGTGCCGAAGATCGGCGGCCAGACCCAGCAGTACCTGGCCCAGGCCCTGACCGAGTACCGCCAGGGCAAGCGCCGGCATCCGACGATGCAGGCGCAGTCGATGAGTTTCAGCGAACAGGAGATCGCCGATCTCTCTGTTTACCTGTCCACCGTCAAGTAAGGCCCGCCCATGTCGAAAGCCGCGCATCCGATGCGTCACGCCATCGCCCTGTCCGTTGCCCTGCTGCTGGCCGCCTGCTCACAGTCGCAGGTGGAAAACAGCGAAAAATCGGCCGCCGACCCGGGCCATGCCAGCGGCGAGCACGGCTCATCGTCCTCCGCCGGCCTGCCGGCAGGTCGCGAGGCCGCCGGTGAAGCCCGCGCCAAGGTGAAGGGCAAAGCCACCAATCAGAGCTGCATCGACTGCCATGGGGCCGACGGCAATGCGCCGATCGATCCGACCTATCCGAAGCTGGGTGGGCAGTACGGTGACTACCTGGCGCACGCGCTGCAGGCCTACCGCGCCGGTGACCGCCAGCATGCGCTGATGACGCCGCAGGCGAAGGACCTGAGTGATCAGGACATCGCCGATCTGGCGGCGTACTTCGGCAGCCGGCCGAGCCAGCTGCGGGATCTGCACGGGGTCAAATGACGGCCGCCCCCCCGGTCGGTGCGGACCGTCGGTTGGTAGGTGCGGACCGTCGGTTGGTGGGTGCGGACCGTTGGTCCGCACAGGTGCCGGATATCCACGCATGGCGTGGATCTGCTGAGCCGAGCGTGGGCTCGGCTCTACATCAATCGGCGCGATCGCCGGCGCCGGTCAACGCTCAGCCTTCCAGCTCTTCCCAGCGCGCGTAAGCGGCATCCAGTTCGGCCTGCACCTTGGCCAGCTGCTGGGTGTGCGCCGTCACTTCAGCACTGCTGCGGGTGTAGAACGACGGGTCGTTCATCGCCGAGGTCAGCCCTTCGACATCGCCTTCCAGCTTCTCGATGGTCTTTGGCAGCTGCTCCAGCTCGCGCGCTTCCTTGTACGCCAACTTGCGCTTGGGGGCTGCGGGAGTCGCGGCCGCAGCAGCGGCCGGTGCAGCAGTCGCCGGCTTGGCAGCCGGGGTCGCGGCAGGCGCAGCCACGCTGGCCGCATAGCGCTGCCAGTCGCTGTAGCCACCGACGTACTCGCCGATCACGCCGTCGCCTTCCATCACCAGCGTGGAGGTCACCACGTTGTCGATGAAGTCACGGTCGTGGCTGACCAGCAGCAGCGTACCGGTGTACTCGCCCAGCAGCTCTTCCAGCAGCTCCAGGGTTTCCACGTCGAGGTCGTTGGTCGGTTCGTCCATCACCAGCAGGTTGGACGGCTGCGCGAACAGCTTGGCCAGCAGCAGGCGGTTGCGCTCGCCACCGGACAGGCGGGTGATCGGCGCACGCGCGCGCTCGGGGGTGAACATGAAGTCCTGCAGGTAGGCATGCACGTGCTTGCGCTTGCCGTTGAACTCGAGGAAATCGCGGCCTTCGGCCACGTTCTCGATCGCGCTCCAGTCTTCGCGCAGCACCGCGCGGTACTGGTCGAAATAGGCGATCTGCAGGTTGGTGCCCGCATTGACCTCACCCTTGGCCGGCTGCAGTTCGCCCAGCAGCAGCTTCAGCAGCGTGGTCTTGCCGCTGCCGTTGGGGCCGATCAGGCCGATGCGGTCGCCACGCAGGATGGTGGTGGTGAAATCGCGGACCATGGTGCGCTCGCCGAAGGCGAACGAAATGTCCTTGACGTCGATGACCTTCTTGCCGGAGCTGACGCCCTGCGCGGCTTCCATCTTGACGTTACCGCTGAGGTCGCGGCGCTGCGAGCGTTCGGTGCGCATCGCCTTGAGGCGGCGCACGCGGCCCTCGTCGCGGGTACGACGGGCCTTGATGCCTTGGCGGATCCAGACTTCTTCCTGCGCCAGCAGCTTGTCGAAGCGGGCATTTTCCTGCGCCTGCGCATTGAGGCGTTCCTCGCGGCGGCGCTCGTAGTTGGCCCAGTCGCCCGGCCAGCTGGTGACCTGGCCGCGATCGATCTCGACGATGCGGGTGGCCAGCGCACGCAGGAAGCGGCGGTCATGGGTGACGAACACCACGCTGCCGCTCCAGCCCTTCAGGAACGCTTCGAGCCAGTCGATGGCTTCGATGTCCAGGTGGTTGGTCGGTTCGTCCAGCAGCAGCACGTCCGGGCTGGAGACCAGTGCACGGGCCAGCAGCACGCGGCGCTTCATGCCGCCGGACAGGCGGCCGAATTCGGCATCGCCGTCGAGGTCGAGCTTGGTCAGCGTTTCGCTGACGCGCTGGTCCAGGCCCCAGCCGTTGGCGGCGTCGATCTTGGCCTGCACATTGCCGAGGGCTTCACCATCGAAGACCTCGGCATGGCTGAGATGGTGGAACTCGGCCAGCCACTGGCCCAGTTCACCGAGACCATCGGCAACGACGTCGAACACCGAGCCGGCGGCGCCGTGTGGCACTTCCTGCTCCAGGCGGGTGACGCGCACGCCCTGCTGCACGCGGACTTCGCCGTCATCGGGCTTGTGGTCGCCGGACAGCAGCTTGAGCAGGGTGGATTTGCCGGCGCCGTTGCGGCCGATCAGGGCGATGCGTTCGCCCGGCTCGATCGACAGTTCGGCCTTTTCCAGCAACAACGGGCCGCCGACGCTGAAGTCGACGTTCTGCAGAGTAATCAGAGGCATCCGGATATTGTACGGGTTGGGGGCGTCGGCCGGGTTGCACCCGGCACCCGCGGTAGTGCCGGCCGCTGGCCGGCAACCTCAACGGCAACGTCAAAAGCTGGTTTCCTGTGGGATGGCGGGATGGGTCCGGTCGCGGGGGACGCCGTAAACCCGTCCCTGGGGGCTTGGCCGCGGCATCCATGCCGCGGACACCCCCGCCACCGGACCCATCCCGCCTTCGACAGATTCCTGCAATCTGTCGGAACTACATTCTGCTCTGGTGGGTGTCGACCTTGGTCGACACGGTAGATCCACGCCATGCGTGGATGAGCGCTACAAGAAGGGTCGATGGATGGAGTCGACTGGAAATCTGATGGCTACCCCACCTCCCCCAGCAACGCCTGCAACCCCGGCAGCCATTGCTTGCCGGGGTGGCGCACCAACCACAGGGTGCGCTGCAGGGCCGGCAGCGGAGTCTCGAGCACGCGCAGGCGGCCCAGGGCCAGCGGCTCTTCCAGCGCGTGGCGCGACAGGCAGGCCAGGCCGAGGCCGGCGATGGCGGCCTGCTTGATCGCTTCGGTATTGCCCAGCTGCAGGGTCTGCGCGAAGCCACGCAGGTGCGGCAGCAGGGCCTGTTCCACGGCTTCGCGGGTGCCGGAGCCGGGCTCACGCAGCAGCCAGCGTGCGCGGCGCAGCTCATCCAGCGACCAGCGTGCGCGGACATCGGCGGCAGCCACGATCACCAGTGGGTCCTGCTGCCAGGCGGTCACCTGCAGGCCACGCTCATGGCACGGGCCTTCGATCAGGCCGGCGTCGACGTCCAGGCGCTGTACCGCGGCGACCACGCCGGCACTGTTGTCGATGCGCAGATCGACCTCGGCCTGCGGCGCCTGCCGCAGCAGTTCGGCGATGCGTGGCGGCAGCAGGTAGTTGCCGATGGTGGTACTGGCGGCCAGCACCAGCCGCAGCGGTGCGCCCTGCGACGGGTTGCCGCCGGCGGCCAGCTGCCGCTCCAGATCGGCGGCGTTGACCAGCAAGGTGCGCGCCGGCTCCAGCAGTGCGCGGCCGTGCCCGTTCAGCGCCAGGCGGCGGCCGATGCGGTCGAACAGCGGGGTGCCGAAGTGCGCCTCCAGCTCCTGCAGGGCGGCGCTGCTGGCCGACTGCGAGAGCGCGACGGCCTGGCCGGCGGCAGTGGTGGTGCCATGGTCGGCGATGGCGACGAAGACCTGCAGCTGGCGCAAGGTCAGGCGCATCGAATGTACCCGCTTTATAGGTAGGTTTCACCCATATTATTCGTTTTACAGGTCAGTGACACAGGCGCACGCTTGGCCCATCACTCCAGTCCTGTCGCGCCATGAACGCCACCGCTCTCTCCTCCTGGTCCCTGCCCGCCCTGCGCCAACGCTGGCAGCCGCGCCTGCCCGGCCTGCTGCTGGTGGGCCTGATCGCGGCGGCGTCGCTGTACCTGGCGGAGCTTCCCTGGCTCCAGGCGCATGGCCTGAGCGCGCTGACCGTGGCCATCGTCGCCGGCATCGTGGTCGGCAACACCCTTTACCCGCGGCTGGCGCCGAGCAGCGCGGCCGGTGTCGGCTTCTCCAAGCACTGGCTGCTGCGCGCCGGCATCGTGCTGTACGGCCTGCGCCTGACCTTCCAGGACATCGGCCACGTCGGCGTGGCCGGCGTGCTGATGGACGTGCTGGTGGTCGCCAGCACCTTCGGGCTGGCCTGCTGGCTGGGCATGCGCGTGTTCAAGATGGAGCGCGAAGCGGCGATGCTGATCGGCGCCGGCAGCGCGATCTGCGGCGCGGCGGCGGTGATGGCCGCCGAGCCGGTGGTGCGCGGCCGCGCTGCGCAGGTCACCGTCGCGGTCTCTACGGTGGTGGTGTTCGGCACGCTGGCGATGTTCCTGTACCCGGCGCTGTATGCACTGGTGCAGTCGCACGGCTGGCTGGCAATGGACGCGCGGCAGTACGGCCTGTTCACCGGTGCGACGGTGCATGAAGTGGCACAGGTGGTGGCGGCAGGCCGCGCGGTCAACGAAGCAGCGGCCGACACGGCGGTGATCACCAAGATGGTGCGGGTGATGCTGCTGGCGCCGTTCCTGGTCGCGCTGTCGCTGTGGCTGGCGCGTGGCGGCAAGGCCAGCGCCGACGGCAGCAAGGCGCGCATCGTGGTGCCGTGGTTCGCTTTTGGTTTCGTGGCGGTGGCCGGGTTCAACTCGCTGCATCTGCTGCCGGCGGGCCTGCAGGCGGGGCTGGTGCAGCTGGATACCGTGCTGCTGGCGATGGCGATGGCCGCGCTGGGCCTGACCACCCACGTCTCGGCGCTGCGCCAGGCCGGGCTGAAGCCGCTGCTGCTGGCGCTGATCCTGTTCGCCTGGCTGCTGTTCGGTGGCCTGGCGATCCATCAGGGTGTACTGGCGGTGCTTGGCTGAGCAGGAGCGTGCCGACCCAGGTCGGCATCCACCCGTAGATCCACGCCATGCGTGGATGCCCCCCGGTGTATTCACGCCCTGCGTGGATGACGACTCCGATGGGGTCAGAGCCCTTTCCTGCGGAAAGGGATCCGACCCCATCCGATCAGGCGGGACCGGCCGCGCAGGCAGGTACAATGCGCCATGACTGACTTCTCGACCCTGCCGCTGAGCCCGGCCCTGCAGCCCGGCCTGGATGCCCTCGGCTACACCACCCTCACCCCCGTGCAGGCGCAGAGCCTGCCGGCCATCCTCGATGGCCGTGATGTGATCGCACAGGCACCCACCGGCAGCGGCAAGACCGCCGCCTTCGGCCTTGGCCTGCTGCAGTCCATCGACCCCAGCCTGATCCGCGTGCAGGCGCTGGTGCTGTGCCCGACCCGCGAACTGGCCGACCAGGTCGGCAAGCAGATCCGCAAGCTGGCCACCGGCATCCCCAACCTGAAGCTGTTGCTGCTGGTGGGCGGCGTGCCGCTGGGCCCGCAGCTGGCCTCGCTTGAAGGCCACGATCCGCATGTGGTGGTCGGCACGCCCGGCCGCGTGCAGGAGTTGGCACGCAAGCGCGCGCTGAACCTGGGCGCGGTGCGCACGCTGGTGCTGGACGAGGCCGACCGCATGCTCGACATGGGCTTCGAGGAGCCGATCCGCGAGATCGCCGGCCGCACCCATAGGGACCGCCAGAGCCTGCTGTTCTCCGCCACCTTCCCCGACAGCATCCGCGCCATGGCGCGTGACCTGCTGCGCGACGCGGTGGAAGTGACCGTGGAAGGCGCCGACCAGGCACCGGCCATCCGCCACCTGTTCTGCGAGGTGGAACCGGCGCATCGCCAGAAGGCGCTGGCCGGCCTGCTGCTGAAGTACACGCCGGAATCGGCGGTCGTGTTCTGCAACACCCGCAAGGACGTGGACGAAGTGGCCAACTCGCTGCAGCAGTTCGGCTTCTCCGCACTGGCCCTGCACGGCGACATGGAGCAGCGCGACCGCGAGGAAGTGCTGCTGCTGCTGGCCAACCGCAGCTGCAACGTGCTGGTCGCCAGCGACGTCGCCGCGCGCGGCCTGGACGTGGAAGAGCTGGCGGCGGTGATCAACTACGAACTGCCGACCGACGTGGAGAGCTACCAGCACCGCGTGGGCCGTACCGGGCGCGCCGGTGCCAGCGGCCTGGCGATCAGCCTGGTGGCCGGCCGCGAGAAGACCCGCGCCGACGCCATCGAAGCGCAGATGGGTCAGCCACTGGACTGGCAGAAGACGCCGCTGGCAACCTCGCGCCCGGCCGAACTGCCGCAGGCCGCGATGCGCACGCTGCGCATCGACGGTGGCAAGACCGACAAGCTGCGCCCGGGCGACATCCTCGGTGCGCTGACCGGTGATGCCGGCCTGTCGAGCAAGTTCATCGGCAAGATCGCGATCTTCCCGACCCGCTCCTATGTGGCGATCGCGCGTGAGCAGGCCAACAAGGCCGTGGCCAAGCTGGAAGCCGGCAAGATCAAGGGCCGTCGTTTCCGCGTGCGGATGATGTGATTGAAGCAGCGTTGCCAACCACGGTTGGTAACGATCTGGCCTGGTAGCGGCCAACCTTGGTTGGCCCGTCCATGGCACCCGTCGCGAAAAGTGCTGCCAACCAAGGTTGGCAACTACCGGCTCCCGGCCATTCGCTCTGGTAGATGCCAACCTTGGTTGGCACCTGCCCTCCGATCAGAACACCAGTTCGGTGTGCAGCGGCAGGTCCGTTTCCCAGCGCGCACGGCCACCGAGGCCGTCCAGTTCGACCAGTACACCGGCGCCGACCACTTCAACGCCCAGGCGGCGCACCAGCGACAGCGCAGCGACCAGCGTGCCGCCGGTGGCCAGCACGTCGTCGATGATCACCACGCGGGCGCCGGCCGGCAGCGCATCGGCATGCACTTCGATGCAGTCGCTGCGGTATTCCAGCGTGTATTCTTCGCGCAGGACCTGGCCCGGCAGCTTGCCCGGCTTGCGCACCGGCACGAAGCCGACGCCCAGCTCCAGCGCCATCGCGGCACCGAGGATGAACCCACGCGATTCGATGCCGACCACTGCGTCCAGCTTCTGGTCGCGCCAACGGTCGGCCATCGCGGTGATCGCGCCGCGGAAATCCTCGCCATGGGCGAGCAGCGGCATGATGTCCTTGAACAGGATGCCGGGCTTGGGGAAGTCGGCGATGTCGCGCAGGCGGGAGGCCCACTGCGGAGCGACGATGGCGTCGGTCATGTCACATTGGCTATCTGATGGCGGCATAGGGTACCTGTTCCGGGCGCCGCCTGCCTGCTGGTGGTGTCCGGCCGGGCTGCGCCCGGCATCTGCGGTAGTGCCGGCCGCTGGCCGGCAACCTCAACAGCAACTGCAACTGCAACTGCAACTGCCTGCATCCCGAGGGATGGCGGGGCGGGCCCGGTTGCGGGGGACGCCGTAGATACGTCCGCGTAGGCTCGGTCGCGCCATCCATGGCGTTCACGCCCCCGCAACCGGACCCACCCCGCCTTCGACAGATTCCTGCGACCTGTCGGAATTGCTCATGGGGTCAGATCCGTTTTACGAAGGAAAACGGATCTGACCCCGGAATTTCATTCGATATCTGACAGATGTGTCGACCAAGGTCGACACCTACCAACAGCCGCGGCCATCTGTCAGAGGTGGGGCGGTGTCGGAGTGCGGGGTGTCAGCCGCATGGATGCGGCTGCCAAGCTTACAGGGACGTACTTGCAGCGTCCCCGCACTCCGACACCGCCCCGCCAAACCACGGAATCCGCTTTTGCTCTGGCTGTTGATCTGGCCTCCGCAGGTGCAGGGCGCAGCCCTGCCGAAACCCACCCTCAGGAACTGCAGGACAGCATCGAGCAACCGGCGCGATTGTCGGCCCACGCCGGGCGCTTGCCAGCGAAGTGTTCCAGGCCGGCACGCTCGGTGTACGGGTCGCGCAGCACGTCCTGCAGTGCATGGACGCCGCCGAGATCCCCCTGCTCTGCGCGGTCGATCGCTTCCTGGGCCAGCCAGTTGCGCAGCACGTACAGCGGGTTGGCCGCTGCCATCTTCGGCTGGCGTTCGCTGGCCGCCAGCGGATCGCGGCGCAGGCGCGCTGCGTAGTCCTGCAGCCAGTGCTGCAGCGGTGCCTGCACTGCCTGTCGCCGCGCCTCGTCGTAGTACACCGCGTCCAGAACCGTCGCATCTGCTGCCGCCGGGTCGATGCGCATCAGTGCGCGCCAAGCCAGGGTCATGTCCATTGCGCCCTCCTGCATCAGCTGTTGCCAGCGCTGGTAGAGCTGCAGGTCATCATCGTCGGCAGCAGCCAGCCCCAGCTTCGCTGCAGCATCGCGACGCGTGCAGGCCACGAACGTGGACTGGTAAGCCGCCAGGCCTGCCTGCAGCGGTGCGACATCGGCGAACAGCGGCGACAGCGCCTGCGCCAATCGGCTCAGGTTCCAGTACGCCACCTGCGGCTGGGTGCCGAAGCGGTAGCGGCGCCCCTGGGCGTCGGTGGTGTTCGGCGTCCAGTCCGGATCGAAGTCCTCGACCCAGCCATAGGGGCCGTAATCCAGCGTCACACCGAGCACGGACAGGTTGTCGGTGTTCATCACGCCGTGCACGAAGCCGACACGCATCCAGTGCGCGATCATCTCGGCGGTGCGCACCGCGATCTGCGCGAACCAGTCGCCGTACAGCGCCTCGCCCTGCCCCTGCAGTTCGGGGAAGTCGCGGGCGATGCAGGCATCCACCAGCTGCTGCAGCAGGGCGGTTTCACCGCGCGAGGCCGGCAGTTCGAACGAACCGAAGCGCAGGAACGACGGCGAGACCCGGCATACGATGGCGCCTGGCTCGGCACGCGGATGGCCGTCATAGAACATGTCGCGCACCACGTCCTCACCGGTGCCGACCAGTGACAACGCGCGCGTAGTCGGCACGCCAAGGTGATGCATCGCCTCGCTGCACAGGAATTCGCGGATCGATGAGCGCAGCACTGCCCGTCCATCGGCCCCCCGCGAGTACGGCGTTGGCCCGGCCCCCTTCAACTGCAGCTCCCAGTGCTGGCCATCCGGCGCAACCAGCTCACCCAGCGAAATCGCACGCCCGTCGCCGAGCTGGCCGGCCCAGTGGCCAAACTGATGGCCACCGTAGTTGGCTGCCCACGGCTGCATGCCGGCGTACAGCGCATTGCCGCCGAATACCTGCGCGAAACCTTCGCTTTCGACTTCAGCGGTATCGAAGCCAAGCATTTCGGCGACGTCCGGCGCCCAGGCCAACAGCGTGGGCGCCGTCACCGGCGTCGGCATCACGGGCGACCAGGCGGCGCCCAGCACTTCGCGCCTGCGCGGGCCGGATTCGGGGTCGCCCGGCAGGGTGTGCAGCAGGCGGTTGTCGAAACGGGGAGTGTCGGTATCCATGGTGCTGGAGATGAGGGCGACGGCCGCCCTCCTCAATTGCCGCCGAGCGCCTGCAGGTGGCCGCCGTGGGCCTCGGCACGCTGGTAGGCCGGGCGTTCACCGATACGCTTGAGGAAGCCACGCAGTGCCGGTTTGTCGTCCAGGCCACCACCGCGCGCGGCAGCGGCCTGGATCGGGAAGCTCATCTGGATGTCGGCCGCACTGAAACGCTCGCCGGCAAACCACGGGCTTTCGGCTAGGCGGCGCTCCATCCAGTCCAGGTGCAGGCGCCGCTGCGGGCCGATGAAGCCGCGCTCGGCCTTGTCGGCAATGCTGCGTGCGATCGGGCGCGCGAAGAACGGCATCGGCGCGTTGCGTATGCGGCCCATCACCAGGGTCAGCAGCAACGGTGGCATCGCCGAGCCTTCGGCGTAGTGCAGCCAGTAGCGGTAAGCGATGCGTTCGGCCCCGTCGGCCGGCATTGGTGACGGCGACAGCTGGCGTTGCGTGTCGTAACGGTCAGCGAGGTAGTCGAGGATCGCGCCGGACTCGGCCAGTACCAGCTCACCATCCTGCAGTACCGGCGACTTGCCGAGCGGATGCACGCTGCGCAGTTCCGGCGGCGCCAGCAGCGTCTTCGGATCGCGCGGATAGCGGCGCAGTTCGTAGTCCAATCCCAGCTCCTCCAGCATCCACAGCACGCGCAGCGAACGGGAGTTTTCCAGGTGGTGGACGATGCGCATGGGGGTGATCCCTTGGGGAGACGCGCATCGTACCGCGCCGGCTGCATGTCCTTTGTAGAGTCGAGCCATGCTCGACTGTCTTTGGGCGCAGTCCAGCATGGCTCGACTCTACAAAAAAAACGGCGGGCAATAAAAAACGCCGGAAGCTTTCGCTTCCGGCGTTCTGGCTACCCAACGGTAGCAGACGGATTAGACCGCCTGCACCTGGTCAGCCTGCATGCCCTTCTGACCCTGGACGGCGATGAAGGTAACCTTCTGGCCTTCCTGCAGGGTCTTGAAGCCGGTGCCCTGGATCGCGCGGAAGTGCACGAACAGGTCCGGGCCGCTTTCCGGGGTGATGAAGCCGAAGCCCTTGGCGTCGTTGAACCACTTGACGGTACCGGTCTGACGTTCAGACATTTTTACTAACTCCTGAAACACATGTTGAAAAAAATCGCAGCCACCGGGTATCGGGGCCGAGACTGAGTTGCAGGCGTTGGTAAAGCGGATCGATGAGCGGATCGTGAGATCAACTGCACCAGGCCACGATTCACGGTGACCCTAGCAAACACAGTGGGTCGCACGATACGCGTGTTTTCTGCAAAAAGCGATAGCCCCGACGTTCATGGGAATACGTCACCCGCTAGGCGTGACAAGGGTTGGCAGCCTCTCGCGGCTAACTCCGAGTCCCCATTCAGGTTTTTCCTACCCTACACTGGGTAAATGACTGAAGCTGAAACCCCCGCTGAACACGCCTCTCCCCGCATCTGGGTGGATGCGGACGCCTGTCCCACCGTCATCCGCGACATCCTGTTCCGTGCGGCTGAACGGGTCGGGATCGAACTGACCCTGGTCGCCAACCAGTGCATCCGCACCCCGCCCTCGCGCTGGCTGCGCTCGATCCAGGTGCCGCAGGGGCTGGACGTGGCCGACAGCGCCATCGTCGAGCGGGTCGCCGCGGGGGACCTGGTGGTCACCCAGGACATCCCGCTGGCCGCGCTGGTGCTGGAGAAGCAGGCCGTCGCGCTGAACCCGCGCGGCCAGTTGTACACACCGAACAACATGGCCGAGCGACTGTCGATGCGCAATTTCATGGAGGAACTGCGCGGCGCCGGGGTCCAGACCGGCGGACCGCCGCCCCTGGGCCCCCGCGACCGGCAGCTGTTCGCCGCCGAGCTGGACCGCTGGCTGGCGCGACGCCCGGCCCGCTGAGCGCCTGGCCGCCCTAAGCCGGAAGGCTCAGGCTGCGGCCGCTGTTGAACATCCGTCGTGCACCACTCAACGGGTCATCGAACGCCAGGGCCCGCGCCAGCAGCTGCAGCGGCGCCTCGGCTACGTCCGGTGCCCGTTGCCGAAGCTGCGGGTACAGGTCGTCACCCATGATCGGCGCCCCCAGCATGGCCATGTGCACGCGCAGCTGATGCTTGCGGCCGGTTTCCGGCAGCAGCCGGCAGCGCCAGATCGGCCCTTCGGCCTCGATCAGCTCGATCCGGCTGCGCGCATTGGCCTCGCCGGGCACTTCGGCCATGCGGAAGAACGGCTCGCCCGGCACCAGGCGGCTGTCCCGCTGCAGCGGAAACTCCCGCCCCGGCAGCGCCGGTGCCAAGGCCTCATAGGTCTTTTCGATGCGCCGCTCACGGAACAGGCGCTGGTAAGCATCGCGCGACGCACGCTGGGTCGAGAACAGCACCAACCCGGCCGTCAGCCGATCCAGCCGGTGCAGCGGCACCAGATCGGCATTGCCGGTGCGGGCGACCAGCCGCGCCAGCAGCGTCTCGCGTACATGCCCGCCCGCCGGTGTCACCGGCAGGAAATGCGGCTTGTCGGCCACCAGCAGGTGCGCATCCAGATGGACGATGGTTTCGGTGAAGGGGATCACCGGTTCGCCGGCCACCTCGCGGAAGTACTGGATGTCCAGCCCGACCTGCCAGGGCATGTCCGCGGTGAGCGCCCTGCCCTGTGCGTCCAGCACGCGGCCGCGCGCGAAGCGATCCTGCCATTGCGCGCGCGCGATGCGCGGAAAACGTGCACACAGGCCATCCAGCAGGGTGGCCCAGGGGCCGGGCGGCAGCTGCAACCGGCTGGGCAAGCTCATGGCGTCCACTCCGGCCACGGGAAAGAGCGCAAGAGTGCCACCGTTGACGGTGCGCAGACAGTCCGGCCACGGACACCCCCGGAGCAAACCTCTATCATTGTCCTCTTTAGTCCACGGATCCCCCATGGCTCTTACCGCCACCATCCGCAAGGCCGAACTGCAGATCAGCGACATGGATCGCAGCTACTACGCGACCCACAACCTGACCCTGGCCCAGCATCCGTCCGAGACCGACGAGCGCCTGATGGTGCGCCTGCTCGCCTTCGCGCTGAACGCCGGCGATCGCCTGGAGTTCGGCCGCGGCCTGAGTACCGATGACGAGCCCGATCTGTGGGAACACGACTACACCGGCGACATCCTGCAGTGGATCGACCTGGGCCATCCGGACGAATCGCGCATCCGCAAGGCCAGCAATCGCAGCCGCCAGGTGCAGGTGGTCAACTACGGCGGCAACGCCTCGGAGATCTGGTGGGGCAAGCAGGGCAAGGGCCTGGCGCGCTTCGACAATCTTTCGGTGGTCGCTCTGGACGGCGAATTCGTCGAGCGCTGGGGCCAGCAGATCCAGCGTGCCATGCGTTGGAGCGTGCTGATCCAGGACGGCGAAGTGCAGCTGCTCAACGACCAGATCCAGCTCGACGTGATCCCGGACTGGCGCAAGCGCGCCAAGGCATGAGCACCATCCGTTGCGATGTGGTGGTCATCGGTGCCGGCGCAGCCGGGCTGATGACCGCGATCACTGCCGGCCAGCGCGGCCGCCAGGTGCAGGTGATCGACCATGCCAACAAGGTCGGCAAGAAGATCCTGATGTCCGGCGGTGGCCGCTGCAACTTCACCAACACCGGCACCACCCCGGCCAACTTCCTGTCGGCCAACCCGCACTTCTGCAAGTCGGCGCTGGCCCGCTACACGCCCTGGCATTTCATCGAGCTGGTGCACAAGCACGGCATCGCCTATCACGAAAAGGAACTGGGGCAGCTGTTCTGCGATATCTCGTCCAAGCAGATCGTGAAGATGCTGGTGGACGAGTGCCAGGCGGCCGGCGTACAGATCCGTACCGACTGCAGCGTGCAGCGCATCGAGCACGGCAGCGATGGTTTCCGCGTGCACACCACCCAGGGCCTGTTCCATTGCGCCTCGCTGGTGGTTGCCACCGGTGGCCTGTCGATTCCCAGCATGGGGGCCAGCGGTTTTGGCTATGAGGTGGCCCGCCAGTTCGGCCACCAGGTACTGCCGACCCGCGCCGGGCTGGTGCCGTTGACCCTCAGCGGCAAGCACCAGGAGCGGCTGGCCGACCTCAGCGGCGTCGCACTGCCGATCGAGGCGCGCTGCAACGGAAAGAGTTTCCAGAACTTCATGCTGCTGACCCACCGTGGCGTAAGCGGCCCGGCCATCCTGCAGATTTCGTCGTTCTGGCAGCCCGGCGATGCGCTGGAGCTGGACCTGTTGCCGGGCCAGGATGCCGGCGAGTGGTTGCGCCAGATGAAGCGCGACCGCCCGGCCGCCGAGCTGCGCACGGTGCTGGGCGAGGTACTGCCGAAGCGGCTGGCGCAACGCCTGTGCGAGCACTGGCTGCCCGACCGGCCCGTGCGCCAGCTGGACGAGCCGGTGCTGCGCCAGGCCGCGCAGCTGCTGGGCGCATTCCCGCTGGTGGCCAGCGGCACCGAAGGCTACCGCACCGCCGAGGTCACCCTGGGCGGCGTGGACACCGCCGAAGTGTCATCCTCGACGATGGAATCCAAGCGCATGCCCGGCCTGCACTTCGTTGGCGAGGTGCTGGACGTGACCGGCTGGCTGGGCGGCTACAACTTCCAATGGGCCTGGGCCAGCGGCCACGCAGCGGGCGGCGTGGTGTGAACCACTTCGCCGTTCGACGCGCGCCAGGGGTGCGCGCATGGACGGTTCGCCGCGCATCGTGTATCTAGATTCGCAGATTGGGGAGCAGTGAATGCAGAACGCGAACGACATCACCATCCGCCTGCTGATCGTCGATGACAGCGGCGAGAATGCCGAAGCCATCGTCAGCACCCTGCGCAACAGCGGCATCGCGGTACGCCCGTGGCGCCCGCAGGATGCGGCCGAGCTGGCCCAGGTGCTGGCCAGCCAGGCCATCGACCTGGTGCTGGCCTCGCCTTCGCAGGGCATCCCGCTGCAGCTGGCGGCCCAGCACATCGCCGCCAGCGGCAAGGACATCCCGCTGGTGCTGCTGGCCGAGCGCATCGACGAGGACGAACTGGTGCAGGCCAGCAGCCATGGCATCCGCGCCCTCGCCCTGCGCCAGCGCCCCGAGCATCTGCTCGCCGTGGTCCGCGACCAGTGGGTCGACCTGCAGGCGCGTCGCGGCCTGCGCCGGATCGAGGCGCAGATGCGCGAGACCGAGCGCCGCTGCGACGCGCTGATCGCCTCCTCGCGCGACCCCATCGCCTATGTGCATGAAGGCATGCACATCCGCGCCAACGACGCCTATCTGGAGATGTTCGGCTACGAGCATTTCGAGGACATCGAAGGCATTTCGCTGCTGGACATGGTCGCCGCCCAGCACGTGGAGGGCTTCAAACAGCTGCTCAAAGGCCTCAGCCGTGGCGAGGCGCCGCCGCCGCAGTACCAGCTCGACGCGCGCCACGAGGACGGCAGTTCCTTCCCGGCGACGATGGAATTTGCCGCGGCCACCTACGAGGGCGAGTCCTGCCTGCAGGTGGTGCTCCGCCGCCGCATGGAGTTCGACCCCGAGCTGGCACGCGAGGTCGAGGACCTGCGCCAGCGCGACCAGGTCACCGGCCTGCTCAATCGCCCGACCTTCATGCTGCAGCTGGAAAGCGCGGTGGCCCAGGCCGGGCGCAGCGAGGGTCAGTTCGGCCTGCTGCTGATCGAGCCTGACCACTACGCGCGCCTGCTGCCGGATATCGGCCTGGCATCGGCCGACATCCTGATCGGCGCTCTCGCCGCCCTGCTGGCCGAGGTGGTCGGCGAGGACGCGCAACTGGCCCGCTTCGGCGAACACAATTTCGCCGTGCTGCAGGCCGGGCCCTACGCGCAGACCGTGGCGCTGGCCGAGCGCATCCGCGAAGCCTATGCCGCACATGTCTTCAGCATCGGCGCACGCTCGGCCACGGTGACGGTCAGCATCGGTGGCGTGCAGGTGGGCGAGAAGATCGCCAGCATCGGCCAGGTGCTGGCGCGCGCCAGCGACTGCACCCAGGCCGCCGCCGAACTGGGCAACACCTGCCGCATCTTCGACCCGGCTGCCGCCGACCGTGTCGAGGAAGAACGCGTACAGCGCTGGGTTGCGCGCATCCGCGAGGCGCTGTCTGGCGACGGCTTCCAGCTGCACTACCAGCCGGTGCTGAACCTGCAGGGCGAGCCACTGGAGCTGTACGAGGCCTACCTGCGCCTGGAGAACAATGGCGAGCTGCTGAGCCCGACCGCGTTCCTGGGCATCGCCGAGGAACACGGCCTGCTGGCCGACATCAACCGCTGGGTGGTCTCGCAGGCCATCGCGGTGCTCGGCCAGCGGGCACGCGAAGGCAACGCCACCCAGGTGCTGGTGAAGGTGACGCCGGAATCGTTCGAGGACCCGCAGATGATCGCCACGCTGCGCCGCGAACTGCAGGCACAGGGCGTGCCCGGCGAACGGCTGTGGCTGCATGCGCCGGAAGCGAAGGTTTTCACCCACCTGCGCAGTGCGCAGCAGTTCCTAGCCGAAGTGGCGCCGCTGGGCTGCCGCATCGGCCTGGAGCAGTTCGGTTCGGGGCTGGATTCATTCCAGCTGCTGGCCCACTTCCAGCCGCAGTTCCTCAAGCTGGACCGGGGCTTCACCAGCGACCTGGCCGCCACGCGCGAGAACATCGACCGCATCAGCCAGATCACCGCGCGCGCACAGGAAGCGGGTATCCGCACCATTGCCGAGTTCGTCAGCGATGCCAACTCGATGACGCTGCTGTTCAGTGCCGGCGTGGATTACGTGCAGGGCGACTTCGTCGGCCCGGCGCTGCCGGAGATGGGCTTCGAGTTCGGGTGACGCCTCTCTGTAGAGCCGAGCCACGCTCGGCTGCGGGACTCAAGCGAAGAGCAGCCGAGCATGGCTCGGCTCTACACAAACGAGAAGGCCGGCGTTCGCCGGCCTTTTCGTTGATCAGGTCATGTCGACCAGATTTTCGATCTTCACGTCCGGATTGACGTCGGCCTCGTAGTCCACGCCCTCCACGCCGAAGCCGAACAGGCGCAGGAAGTCGGCCTTGTAGCCGGCCAGGTCGCTGATCTCGTACAGGTTCTCGTTGGTCACCTGCGGCCACAGCGCGACCACCCTGCCCTGCACATCTGCGGCCATTTCCTTGTAATCGGCGCGCAGGCGGCCTTCCTCATCGATCAGCGCAACGGTGCGGCCATCGCCATCGACCAGGTCGTGGCGCAGGCGATCGATCGCCACGCCGTCGGCCTTGCCGCCGTAGAGGATGTCGTACAGCACGTCCAGCTGTTCGATGCAGCCTTCGTGGGTGCCCTTTTCCTTCATTACCTTGAACAGCAGCGACAGGTACAGCGGCATGGTCGGAATGGCCGAGCTGGCCTGGGTCACCACCGCCTTCAGCACCGATACGCGTGCATCGCCACCGATCTTGGCCAGCTTCTCGCGCAGGCCCAGCACCTTGGTGTCCAGGTCCTTCTTGGCC
Source organism: Stenotrophomonas sp. (assembly GCF_059505245.1). Classification (NCBI taxonomy): domain Bacteria; kingdom Pseudomonadati; phylum Pseudomonadota; class Gammaproteobacteria; order Lysobacterales; family Lysobacteraceae; genus Stenotrophomonas; species Stenotrophomonas sp. The sequence goes on along the minus strand of NZ_JCACKF010000014.1, from coordinate 111,699 downwards.
GCACCGATCGAGCCATTCCAGTAGATTGCCTGGGTGATCTCTTCGCCCACGTAGGTGAAGGCGGTGGTGGTGCAGCCGTTGGCCAGCACGCCGGCATCGGCGAGCGCGTCGATCCACATCTGCCAGTCTTCACCGCCCATCACCGCGACGGTACCGGCGATCTCTTCCGGGGTAGCCGGCTGCAGGTGGGTCTCGGTCAGCACTTCCTTGTCGGTATCCAGGCCACGCAGGGTGATCGGCTCGCCGATCGGCTTCAGCGAGGAGCTGATGATCTCGCCGGTCTTCGGATGCTTGCGGCGCGGCGCCGCCAGGCTGTAGACAACCTGGTCGACCTGGCCGAGATCGGCCTTGATCATTTCGATAGTCTTCGCCTTCACTTCATCGGAGAAGGCATCGCCGTTGATGCTCTTGGCATACAGACCGGCTTCGTCGGCATACTTGTGGAACGCAGCCGAGTTGTACCAGCCCGCCGTGCCCGGCTTGGTCTCGCTGCCCGGCCGTTCGAAGAAGATGCCGAGGGTGGCGGCGCCACTGCCAAAGGCAGCGGTGATGCGCGCGGCCAGGCCGTAGCCGGTCGAGGCACCGATCACCAGCACCCGCTTGGGACCGTTCTGGATCGGTGGGCGCGCGCGGATGTAGTCGATCTGCTGCTTGACCGCAGCCTCGCAGCCGGTCGGGTGGGTGGTGACGCAGATGAAGCCGCGGACGCGCGGTTTGATGACCATGGATACCTCGGGTTGGCAGATGCGGCGCACGGGGCGCTCAGCAGGAATACGGGCGCGCGCCTGCGCGCGCGAACCGCAGGATCGTAGTGCGCGGGGGACGATTGCACAACCGACGCTGGCGTAGGGTGGGGTTTCTCTTTGCAGGGTTGCACCCTGCACACGCGGTAGTGCCGGCCGCTGGCCGGCAACCTCAACAGCAGCGTCAAAAGCGGGGTTCCTGTGGGTTGGCGGGGTGGATCCGGTTGCGGGGGGCGCTGCAAGTACGTCCATGTAAGCTCGGTCGCCGCATCCATGCGGCTCACGCCCCCGCAACCGGACCCACCCCGCCTTCGACAGATTTCCGCGACCTGTCGGGACAGCATTCTTCTCTGGTGGGTGTCGACCTTGGTCGACACGGTAGATCTGATTCCAGTTTGATTATCGATATCTGACAGATGTGTCGACCAAGGTCGACACCTACCAACAGCCGCAGGAATCTGTCAGAGGCGGGGCGGTGTCGGAGTGCGGGGTGTCAGCCGCATGGATGCGGCTGCCAAGCCTACACGGACGTACTTGCGGCGTCCCCGCACTCCGACACCGTCCCGCCCAACCACGGAATGCACTCTGTTGCTGTTGCTGTTGCCGGCCAGCGGCCGGCACTACCGTGGGTGCAGGGCTGCAAGCCCTGCACACAAAAAACCCCGCTTGCGCGGGGTTCTCTGTGTGCCGCATGCAGCAGATGCTTACGGGCGACGGGCCAGGGCCTCGACGTCCTTCGCCTTCGGCAGCAGGTCCTGCTTGCTGACGCGCAGGAAGCCGATCGTCAGCATCGGCACCGCGACCAGGATCGAGGACAGCACCACGATCACCGCACCGATCATGTGCGTCTCGGCCAGGCCTTCCATCGACGCACCACCGTACAGGTACAGGGCAAGCGCCGACAGGAAGAACATCACCGCGGTGATCACCGTACGCGACAGCGTCTGGTTGATCGAACGGTTCAGCACCTCCATCGAGTCCACGCGCAGGCTGCGGAAGTTCTCGCGGACGCGGTCGAACACCACGATGATGTCGTTGATCGCAAAGCCCATCACCGACAGCAGGCCGGCCAGCACGGTCAGGTCGAACTCACGGCCCAGCAGGGACACGTAGGCGACCGTCACGATCAGGTCGAACATCGCCACGATGCTGGCGGTGACCGCGAACTTCCATTCGAAGCGCACCGCGATGTAGATCAGGAAGCCGGCCAGCATGAAGATGGTGGCGTACAGGCCGTTCTTCGCCAGGTCCTTGCCGATCTGCGGGCCGACGAATGCGGTACTCATCACCGTGGCCTGGTTGTCGGCGCTGGACAGCACCTTCACCACGGCCGCGGCGGTGGCCTTGTCCTCGGCAGCGGCATCACCGGTGCCCGGCGCATGCTCGCCGTGCGGCGCCAGGCGGATCAGCAGGTCGGTATTGCCACCGACGCTCTGCACCTGGGCACCGTCGAAGCCGTTCTGCTCCAGCTTGGCGCGGACCTGCTCGACGTCCACGGCCTTCTCGAAACGCGTTTCGATCAGGGTGCCGCCGGTGAAGTCCAGTGCGTAGTTGAAGCCCTTGATGCCGATGATGGCGACCGAGGCCAGGAACACCACGATGGTGACTGCCATGGCGACATGGCGCCAGCGCATGAAGTCGATCTTGGTGTCGTTCGGGAGGATGTGCAGCGGAAACAGTTTCATTGTGCGTGTCGTCCCGTCAGATGGCCACGTTCTGGAGCTTCTTGCGACGGCCGTAGATCAGCGTCGCCAGCGCACGCGACACGGTGATCGCAGTGAACATGGAGGCGAAAATACCGATGATCATGGTCAGCGCGAAGCCCTTCAGCGGACCGGTACCGAATGCGAACAGCGCCACGCCGACGATCAGGCCGGTCAGGTTGGCGTCGAGGATGGTGCCCGAGGCACGCTCGTAACCGGTCACGATCGCGGTCTTGCCCGGCACGCCGGCGCGCAGTTCTTCACGGATACGCTCGTTGATCAGCACGTTGGCGTCCACCGACAGGCCCACCGACAACGCCAGGCCGGCGAAGCCCGGCAGGGTCATGGTCGCGCCGAACAGCGACATCACCGCCACCACGATCAGCAGGTTGAACAGCATCGCCGCCGAGGTGATCACACCGAACATGCGGTAGTAGATGCTGAAGAACACCAGGGTGAACAGGAACGCGAACACCACCGCGCGCATGCCGTTCTTGACGTTCTCGGCGCCCAGGCTCGGGCCGACCACGCGCTCTTCGACGAAGTCCATCGGCGCGGCCAGCGAGCCGGACTTCAGCAGCTTGGCCAGGTCCTCGGCTTCCTTCTTCTGCAGGCCGGTGGTCTGGAAGTTCTTGCCGAACACGCCGTTGATGTTGGCCACCGAGATCACTTCCTCGTTGACCTTGAAGCCACGCACTTCCTGGCCGTCGACGACGGTCACGGTCGGCACGCGTTCGGTGTAGACCACCGCCATCGGCTTGTTCACGTTGGCGCTGGTGAAGTCGAACATGCGCTGGCCGCCGACATTGTTCAGCGTCACGCTGACGGCCGGGGAGCCACTGTTCGAATCGGTCACCGCCTGCGCGCCGACCATCTGGTCACCGGTGACGATCACGCGCTTGTTCAGCAGGATCGGGCCGCGGCCATCACGCTGCTGGTAGACCTTCGCTTCCGGCGGGATGCGGCCGGAATTGATGGCGTCCTGCGCATTGCCCTCGACCACCGCGCGGTACTCCAGGGTGGCGGTGGCGCCGATCATGCGCTTGGCTTCGGCGGTGTCCTGCACGCCCGGCAGCTGCACGACCACACGGTCGGCACCCTGGCGCTGGATGATCGGCTCGGCCACGCCGAGCTGGTTCACGCGGTTGCGCAGGGTGTTGATGTTCTGCTCGATGGCGCCGTTGGCGATCTGCGTGATCTCGGTCTCCGGCACGGTGACCGTGATGCGGTTGCCGCTGACGTCATAGCCGAGCGTCGGCTGTGCCTTGACCAGGGCGGCACGGGCACGCTGCGCGGCGTCGTCACCGGCGGACGGGCTCAGGTTGGCCACGATGCTGTTGTCCGCACGGCGCTCCACCGACTGGTAGGCGATGCGGGCGTCACGCAGGGTGCTGCGCACGTCTTCGGTGTAGGCATCCAGGCGCTTGTCGAGGGCGGCCTTCTGGTCGACCTGCAGCACGAAGTGCACGCCACCCTGAAGGTCCAGGCCGAGCACCATCGGGCGACCGCCCAGCCGGGCCAGCCAGTCCGGCACGGTCGAGGCCAGGTTCAGGGCCACCGTGTACTTCTCGCCGACGGTGTCGCGCAGGGCATCGCTGGCCGCAGACTGCGACTTCAGGTCCGGCAGACGGACGATCAGGCTTTCCCCTTCCTTTTCGGCACCGATGGCAGTGACCCCGGCCTTCTTCAGGTCGGCCAGCACACGGTCGCGCAGCGCATCGTCGATCTGCCCGCCACGGTTGGCGGTGATCTGGAGGGCCGGGTCCTTCTGGTAGATGTTGGGCAGCGCGTACAGCGCACTGAGCGCCAGTACGATCAGGATGACGACGTACTTCCAGCGTGGAAATTCGAGCATTGCTTGGGTCCCGCGCGGCGCCATCCCCGGCGCCGCGGTTGTGCTTCGGAAAGGGAGTGGCTTACTTGGCCGAATCCAGGGTGCCGGTCGGCAGCACGCTGCCGACAGCGCCCTTCTGCACGCGGATGCGCACGTTCTCGGCCACTTCGATGGTGATGAAGTTGTCGCCGATGTCGGTGACCTTGCCGGCGATGCCACCGTTGGTCAGCACTTCGTCGCCACGCTTGATCTTCTCCAGCATGGACTTGTGTTCCTTCTGCCGCTTCATCTGCGGGCGGATCATCAGGAAGTACATGATGGCGATCAGGATGATCGGGAACAGCAGCGTGGTCAGGCCCATGCCCTGCGGTTGGCCGCCGGCGGCCTGGGCGTGGGCGGCGGGAATCAGGAAAGCAAGCAGGTTCATCGTTGGTCCTTTGGTTGGGCGGCGCTCCCGTCCCTTCAGGGACGGGGGTGTCGACCGCGGATCTGGGTCAGCCTTGAAGTATGCCACGGCCCCGGGCGTTCGTCCTTGGGCCGTTTGGCAGGGGGCGTTCGGGTTACAGCGGCGGGGCCACCGCCCCGCGTGCCGCGTAGAAGGACTCACGGAAGGCCAGGAAGGTTCCCGCCTCGATCGCCGCGCGGATGTCGGCCATCAGCTTTTCGTAGTAGAACAGGTTGTGCAGGGTGCCCAGCATCGGCGCCAGCATCTCGTTGCAGCGGTCCAGGTGGCGCAGGTAGGAACGGGTGTAGCCGCCGGTGCAGGCCACGCAGCCACAACCCGGCTCGATCGGGTCCATGTCGCGCGCGTACTGGGAGTTGCGGATGCGGACGGTGCCGAACGAGGTGAAATAGTGGCCGTTGCGGGCGTTGCGGGTCGGCATCACGCAATCGAACATGTCCACGCCACGTGCGACACCCTCGACCAGGTCCTCTGGCCGGCCCACGCCCATCAGGTAGCGTGGGCGGTCGCCCGGCAGCTCCGGGTCCAGGTGGTCGAGCATGGCGTTGCGCTCGTGCTCCGGCTCGCCCACGGCCAGGCCGCCGATGGCGTAGCCGTCGAAGCCGATCGCCTGCAGGGCATCGGCCGAGCGGCTGCGCAGGTCGGTATGCACGCCGCCCTGGACGATGCCGAACAGGGCCGCGTCGTTGCCCAGTTCGTCATGCGCGTTGCGGCTGCGCTGCGCCCAGCGCAGGCTCAACTCCATCGAACGGCGGGCAACGTCCTCGGTGGCCGGGTACGGGGTGCATTCGTCGAAGATCATCACGATGTCCGAATCGAGCACCTTCTGGATCTTCATGCTCTCCTCGGGACCGAGGAAGACCCGTGCGCCGTCGGTCGGCGAGGCGAAGGTCACGCCCTGCTCGGTGATCTTGCGGCGGTGCGCCAGCGAGAACACCTGGAAGCCGCCGGAGTCGGTCAGGATCGGGCCATCCCACCGGCAGAAGCCGTGCAGGCCGCCGTGGTCGGCGATGATGTCCAGGCCCGGGCGCAGGTACAGGTGAAAGGTGTTGCCGAGGATGATCTCGGCGCCCAGCGCGCGCACCTGGTCCGGCAGGATGCCCTTGACCGAGCCATAGGTCCCCACCGGCATGAAGGCCGGCGTTTCCACCGTGCCACGCGGGAAGGTCAGGCGGCCACGGCGGGCACGGCCGTCGCGGGTCTGGAGCTGGAACTGCAGTCGGGACATGGAGCGGTCATTGAGGCAAATAGTTGCCTATTGTCTCCCAAGAAGGCGTGCGCACCAAGGTGCGCACCCACAGGGGCCCCTGCCCTCCCGGGGCGCGCTACCCCGCCTGCGGGAACAGCAGCATCGCGTCGCCGTAGCTGAAGAAGCGGTAGCGCTGCTCGATCGCGTGCTGGTAGGCCTCGAACACGCGCTCCTTGCCGGCAAACGCGGAGATCATCATCAGCAGCGTGCTTTCCGGCAGGTGGAAGTTGGTCACCATCGCGTCGACGCTGCGGATGCGGTAGCCGGGGGTGATGAAGATCTGCGTCTCGCCGGCGAACGGCAGCAGCTCGCCATCGCGCATCGCGCTTTCCAGCGCGCGCACCACGGTGGTGCCGACGCCGATCACGCGGCCGCCGGCGGCGTGCGTGCGCCGCACCTGCTGCACCAGTTCGGCACCGACATTCAGCCACTCGCGGTGCATCACGTGGTCCTTCAGGTCTTCGGCACGCACCGGCTGGAAGGTGCCCGCGCCCACGTGCAGGGTGACGTGGCCGAACTCCACGCCCTTTTCCTTCAGTGCGGCCAGCAACGGTTCGTCGAAATGCAGGCCCGCGGTCGGTGCCGCCACCGCGCCCACTTCACGCGCGAACACGGTCTGGTAGCGCTCGCGGTCGTCCACGCCCGGCTCGCGCTGGATGTACGGCGGCAGCGGCAGGCGGCCGGCATGCAGCAGCCACTGCTCCAGCGACTCGGGCACGTGGAACTGCAGCACGTAGAACTCGCCATCGCGGCCCAGCACCTCGGCTTCGCCACCGGCATCCAGCGCGATGCGGCTGCCGGCCTTCGGCGACTTGCTGGCGCCCACCTGGGCACGGGCCTGCTGGCCGCCGAGCAAGCGCTCGATCAGGATCTCCACGCGGCCGCCGCTGGCCTTCTGCCCGAACAGGCGCGCCGGGATCACCCGGGTGTCGTTGAACACCAGCAGGTCGCCCGGCTGCAGCAGCGACGGAAGGTCACGCACCTGCAGGTCGGTGAACGCGGCGGGGGCTTGCGGCACCAGCAGCAGGCGGCTGGCGGAACGCTCGGCCAGGGGCGCCTGCGCGATCAGTTCGGCCGGCAGGTCGTAGTTGAAATCGGACTTCTTCAAGGCAGTGGGCGGCAACAGGTCGACAATGGCGCGCATTGTACGTCCAGCGTCTGCGAGCCGGCGTGCTTCGCGGCGAACGTCGCGCAAAATGCTGCTATGCAGCAGGTTTTTGCGGGGTTATCGCGCAAAAAAACAAGTGCTAGCATCGAGTCGGAAGTCCGCTGCACGAGCCTGCCCCCAAGCGCGCGTTGACGCGCGTTTTGCTTTTGAAGGCCCGTGCGACCCATCGTTTCAGGAGATCTGCAATGAGCTTCATCGAACGCCTCGCCCCCCTGCGCACCCAGCCCGGCACCCGCCTCACCACCGGCCTGGACGACGCCACCCTGACCGCCCTGTCCGTCCGCCACCCGCAGCTGATCGCCGCAGTGGATGCCGCCGCCGAGGAGTTCGCGCGCGTGCAGGCCGACCTGGGGCCGCTGCTGGCGCAGGACGAACAGGCGCAGATCGACGCGATGCAGGACGGCTTCGTCAATTTCTACGCCGATGATGCAGTGACCCCGTACGTGGCGCTGGCCGCGCGTGGCCCCTGGGTGGTCACCCTGAAGGGCGCGGTGCTGTACGACGCCGGCGGCTACGGCATGCTCGGCTTCGGGCATACCCCGGATGCCGTGCTGGATGCGATGGCACGCCCACAGGTGATGGCCAACATCATGACCCCCAGCCTGTCGCAGCAGCGCTTCATCACGGCCCTGCGCGCCGAGATCGGCCACCGCCGTGGCGGCTGCCCGTTCGCGCGCTTCATGTGCCTGAATTCCGGCTCCGAGGCGGTCGGCCTGGCCGCGCGCATCGCCGACGTCAACGCCAAGCTGCAGACCGACCCGGGCGGGCGCCACGCCGGCGCCACGATCAAGCGCGTGGTGGTCAAGGGCAGCTTCCATGGCCGTACCGACCGCCCTGCCCTGTATTCCGATTCCAGCCGCAAGAGCTACATGCAGCACCTGGCCAGCTACCGCGGCGAGGATTCGGTGATCACCGTGGCGCCGTACGACGAGACCGGCCTGCGCAAGGTGTTCGAGGACGCCGCACGCAACCAGTGGTTCATCGAGGCGGTGTTCCTGGAACCGGTAATGGGCGAAGGCGACCCGGGCCGTTCGGTGCCGCCGGCGTTCTATGCCGTGGCCCGTGAGCTGACCCGTGCGCACGGCAGCCTGCTGCTGCTGGACTCGATCCAGGCTGGTCTGCGCGCGCATGGCGTGCTGTCGGTGGTCGATTACCCGGGCTTCGAAGGCCTGGATCCGCCGGACATGGAGACCTACTCCAAGGCGCTCAACGCCGCGCAGTACCCGCTGTCGGTGCTGGCGGTGACCGAGCACGCCGCGCAGCTGTACCGCAAGGGCATCTACGGCAACACCATGACCAGCAACCCACGCGCGCTGGACGTGGCCTGTGCCACCCTGGCGCAGCTGACCCCGCAGGTGCGTGCCAACATCGCCGAACGCGGTGCCGAGGCAGTGCGCAAGCTGGAACAGCTCAAGAGCGAACTGGGCGGCCTGATCACCAAGGTGCAGGGCACCGGCCTGCTGTTCTCCTGCGAGCTGGCCCCGCAGTTCAAGTGCTACGGCGCCAATTCCACCGAGGAATGGCTGCGCCAGCACGGCATCAACGTGATCCACGGCGGCGAGAATTCGCTGCGCTTCACCCCGCACTTCGGCATGGACAGCGATGAGCTGGACCTGCTGGTCGGCATGGTGGGCCGCGCCCTGCGTGAAGGCCCGCGTCGCGAACAGGCGGCTGCCGCGTAAGCCTGCTTGGCGTTTGTAGAGTCGAGCCATGCTCGACTCAGCCTTTGCCGCGATCTGAACGAAGCGCAGCCGAGCGTGGCTCGGCTCTACAGAAGGCCTGTCAAGGCCTCATAATCCACCGACACCCCGTCCCTGACCGCCCTGCGGTTGGCGACGGGGCGTTTTCGTTTCCGGCCAAGAGACAGGAAGATCCATGAAATCGATCTGTGTGTACTGTGGTTCCAACGCTGGCAGCAAGCCGGCCTACACCGAACGCGCCATTGCCCTGGGTGATCGCATCGCCCGTGACGGCCTGCGCCTGGTGTATGGCGGCGGCAACGTCGGCCTGATGGGAACCGTGGCCAATGCCGTGCTCGCCGCCGGCGGGGAGGTGACCGGCGTGATCCCGCGCCAGCTGGCCGACTGGGAAGTGGCCCACCGCGGCCTGACCGAACTGGAGATCGTCGGTTCGATGCATGAGCGCAAGTCGCGCATGTTCGACCTCGCCGATGGCTTCGTCGCCCTGCCCGGCGGCTTCGGCACCATGGAAGAGATCTTCGAGATGCTGACCTGGCGCCAGCTGGGCATCGGCAACAAGCCATGCGCCTTCCTCGACGTGGAAGGCTTCTACGCCCCGCTGATCGGCATGATCGATCGCATGGTGGAAGAGCGCTTCCTGCATCCGGACCAGCGCCAGGACCTGTGGTACGGCTCGGACATCGAGGAAATGCTGGAGTGGATGCAGAACTATCAGCCGGCCCAGGCTTCCAAGTGGATCGACGAGAAGCGTCGCTCCGCCCTGCGCTGAGGCGACCCGGCGCGGTGGCTCAGGCCACCGCGCCGTCCCACGGCGCCGGGCGGCCCAGCAGGTAGCCCTGGCCGTAGTCGCAACCAAGTTCGCGCAGCGTCTGCCGCTGCGCTTCGGTCTCGATGCCTTCGCCGATGGTTTCGATGCCCAAGGTGCGGGCCAGTGACAGCACGCCCTCGACCAGCGCGCGCGTGCTCTGCACTTCCGGCCCATGCAGGCCGGCGATGAAGCTCTGGTCGATCTTCAACGTGCTGATCGGGAAGCGGTGCAGGTAGGACAGCGCCGAGAAGCCGGTACCGAAATCGTCCAGCTGCACCTGGATGCCACGCTCGCGCAGGCCCTGCAGGATGCGCAGCGTGTGCGGGCCATCATCCAGCAGCGCCACCTCGGTAATCTCCAGGCGCAGCCGGCGCGGGTCGGCACCGCATGCATCGAGCAGGCCGAACAGGCGGCCACTGAACTCGGCCGAGCGGAAATGGCGTGGCGATACGTTCACCGAGACATAGCCGTGGCCGCCTTCGGCCAGTCCCGCGATGACCTGTTCGTAGATCAGCCAGTCGACCTGCTCGATCAGGCCGCTTTCCTCGCCCAGCTCCAGGAACGCCCCGGGCAGCAACAGGCCACGACGCTCGTGGCGCCAGCGCAGCAAGGCCTCGTGCCCCACCACTTCGCCATCGGACAGGCGCACGATCGGCTGGTAGAACGGCACGAAGTCGCGGTTGTTGATCGCACGTCGCAGATCCGCTTCCAGGTCCAGGCTGCGCATCGCTTCTTCGCGCATGTCTTCGTCGAAGATCGCGCAGCGGTCATGACCCTGCGCCTTGGCCCGGTACATCGCCGCGTCTGCGTCGCGCAGCAGTTCTTCACCGGTCCGGTAGCGCGGGTTCCACAAGGCGATGCCCAGGCTGCCGGACGGGAACAGTTCGCGCCCGGCGATCCACATCGATTCCTGCAGTGCCAGCAACAGCCGCTGGCCGAACTCCAGCGCCTGTGCCAGCCCCTGCGGACACTGCAGCAGCACCGCGAACTCATCGCCGCCCAGCCGCGCCACCACGTCATCGGTGCCGGCCATCGATACGATGCGCTTGGCCACCTCCACCAGCATGCGATCGCCGGCAGCGTGGCCGATGCTGTCATTGACCAGCTTGAAGCGGTCCAGGTCGAGGAACAGCACGGCAAACACCGGCCCACCCTCGCGCTTGGCCAGCGCCAGCGCATCCTGCAGGCGATCGAGCAGGTGCAGGCGGTTGGGCAGGCCGGTCAGCGCATCGTGCATGGCCTGATGGGTCAGGCGCTGCTCGGCACGCAGGCGCTCGCCGATCTGCCCGAGCAGCTTCTCGTTGACCTCGGCCAGCTCGCGGGTACGTTCCTCCACGCGCTTTTCCAGCTCGGCATGCGCCGAACGCAGCTGCTGCTGGTCGCGCTGGCGCGCCAGCCCGGTTCCGATGTTCTGTGCAACGAAGGTCAACAAGCGCTGATCGTGCACGCTGAACGTGCTGTTCTCGCTGTAGCTCTGCACCACGATCGCGCCGACCACCTCGTCATCGCGAAGCAGCGGCACACCCAGCCAGCAATGCGAACGTGCGCCCGATTCGCGCACTTCACCGCTGGCCAGCAGTGCGTCGATCTGCTGCCGCGAAGCCAGCAACGGACGCCGGTTGCGCACTACGTACTCGGTCAGGCCGCGGCTGAACGGGCGTGGCGCACGGCTGGCGTTGTGCTCGTCCACCGAGTAGACGAAGTCCAGGCCGCTGCCGGCCCCGTTCACCAGCGCGATGTAGAAATTGCGCGCGTCAAGCAGGCGCCCGACCACGCCATGCACCTGCCCGTAGAACTGGGCCAGGCTGTCGGCCGACATCGCCATCTCGGCGATGTTGTACAGCGCGGTCTGCAGCTGCTCTGCGCGGCGGCGCTCGGCCACTTCATCCTGCAGGCTGTGGTTGGCACGCTGCAGCTCCAGCGTGCGCCGCTCCACCTGCTGTTCCAGCCGGACCTGCGCCTGGCGCCGGTCCATCGCGGTCTGCACGTGCTGCGCGACAAAACCCAGCAGCGCCCGCTCGGCCTCGCCATAACGGGCCGCCAGCTCATAGCTCTGCACCACGATGGCGCCGCATACCCGGCCATCGCGCAGCATCGGCACGCCCAGCCAGTCCAGGCTCTCCGGTCCACGCTGCGGGTCGTGCTCCTGCTCGACCACGCGCGCCAGCAACTCGCGCGAGGGGCCGCTGAGCGGCTTGCCGTGGCGCAGCAACGCCACGGTCAGGCTGCGCGGCATCTCGTCGGCGTCATGGCTCTGCGACGGATCGGCGACGAAGTCATCGACCTGGTCGGCGAAGTACAGGAAGCGGATCTGGTCGCGGACATCGTCGTACTCGACGATGTAGCAGTTTTCCGCGTACATCAGCGTGCCAAGCACGCCGTGCACGTGACGCAGCATCTCCGACATCTCCAGGTCGGCGCCAGCCAGATCGGCGATCTGGAACAGCGCCTGCTGCAGCCGTTCAGCTTCTTCCAGCGCCTTGATCTGCCCGGCCTGGCGACCGCGCTGCAGCGCCAGCTCCATGGCCTGCCGGGCCAGCCCCCACCACGCCGCTGAAGGCACGGCACCTTCGACCGACAACTGCAGGCGGGCACCGTCATATTCCCAGCCATGGCAACCGTTGCCCACGCCGGGCACCGTCAACGCGTCGGCCGCCGCGACAGCCGGCCAGCCGCCCTGTCCGCGGCCCAGCTGCGGGTCATCCCAGCCAACGCGGACCACGGCCGAGTCCGGCAGCAGCGCATGCAATGCGCGCACCAGCGCCGTGCTCAGCACGGCCTCGTGTGGTGGCTCTTCCGCCGGTTCAACGTGCGTGGACAAATGACAATCTCTCGGCGCCGTCTGTGCGTCGCCTCCCCTGAGCCGCCGAGCATAGCGCGCCACCCGGGGGGCAATGGAAGCCCGTAAACCCCGAATCGTGCGCCCGTACGTTTTTCCTCCTGCCCGTAGCCGCTTCCACGCCATGAACCTCGCCCTGCCCGCCCCCGTCACCGGCTATGCGCCACCGCCTGCAGGCCTTACCCTGTACGCCGTGGAAGCCAGCGCACTGCCAACCGATGAAGCCTTGATGCTGGCCTGGGCCGGTGGCGACCTGCGCGCGTTCGAAAGCCTGTATGCACGCCATCGCAAGCGCCTGTTCGGCTTCCTGCTGCGGCAACTGCGCGACAACGCGTTGGCCGAGGAGATCTTCCAGGATGTCTGGCAGCGGGTGATCAGCGCGCGCGCGGGCTGGCAGCCTGACGCTGCATTCAGCACCTGGCTGTTCCGCATCGCCCACAACCGCCTGAACGACCACTGGCGGGCCGCTCGCCATCGCCCTGCCGCACCGGCCGACGCCGACCTGCGCCTGGCCGCGATCGAGGACGGGCAGACCCCGGAAGCCGAGCTTTCCGAATTCGAACAACGTCGCCGCATCCAGCTGGCGATGGAGCAACTGCCGCCCGAGCAGCGCGAAGTGCTGCAGCTGCGGCTGGATCAGGAACTGAGCCTGGAGGAGATCGGCCAGATCACCGGCGTAGGCCGGGAAACCGTGAAATCGCGGCTGCGCTATGCGATGGACAAGCTGCGTGCGGGATTGAACGCATGAACCGAGACGAACCGCTGACGCCGGAAGAACGCGAGCTGGCCCGGCTGCTCGGCCGTCGCGCCGAGCAGGCTCCGCCCGCCGCACTGGACGCTGCCATCCTGGCCGCGGCCCGCGCTGCCGTGGACGCGCCGGCGGCCGATGCTGCTGTCTCCGCCGAGGGGCCGCGCAGGCAGCGCACACGTCCGCGTTGGCCGGCGGTGTTCGGCATCGCCGCCTCGATGGTGTTCGCCATCGGCATCGCCTGGCAGCTGCGCCCGGAACCGCCGCCGGTTCCGGCAGGCGAGGCCGCTGTTGCTGCGGCACCCGCTGCGGCAGACGTCGCGGCCGCCGATCAGGCCGCTGGGAGCAGTCCAGCCGACAGCGCGGCTGCGGCATCGGAAACGGCCACCGAACCTGCAGCACCCGAGGCGGCCCCTGTTGCTACTCCCCCGGCGCCGCCCGTCGCGCGGGTAGCCAAGCCTGCGCCGACCGAGACTGCTGAAGCTCCGGCCCAGGCTGCACGATCGATGGCGGCGGATGCGGCCGCCGATACGTCCTTTGCGGCGCTCCCGCCTGCTCCGGCCGCCGCACCGGCAGCGGCACCGCCCGCGCCTCCCGCACCGGCTGCCTATTCGGCACCTGCACCGGCATTGGCGCCGGCCCCGGCAGGGGCGCTGAAAGCACGCACCGCCGAGGCGCCAATGGCCAACGCTGCCGATGCGGAACGGGCGCAGGCACTGGATCGGGTAGAGATCACCTCGATGAAGCGGCAGGCCCCGAGCCGCTCCGCGCCCGGCGTCATGCGCCGCGGCGCCGACGCGCGGCTCAGTGCGGATGCCGTGCAGGCCGAGGTGGACGCCGATGCACAGCTGCCGCGACGGCAGTGGCTGCAGAAGATCCGCGCGCGCCGCGATGACGGCCAGCGCGACCTGGCCCGCGCCAGCCTGGAGCGCTATGTGCAGCAGTATCCGGAAGCACGCCTGCCGCGCGACCTGCGCCCGCTGCTGGACGACTGAAGCGGGCAGTGACCTCCGGCGACCCCGTAGAATGGCGGGAATGCCCGATACCCTCGCCCAGCCGGTAAGCCACACGCTGGAAGTCAAACACAGCCGCTTCATTGCCCATGCCGCGCCGATCGATGGCGCCGCGGCAGCATTGGCGTTCCTGCAACAGGTGGCCGTAGCCGACGCAACCCACAACTGCTGGGCCTACCGGCACGGCCAGGACTACCGCTCCAGTGACGATGGCGAGCCCGCCGGCACCGCTGGGCGGCCGATCCTGGCTGCGATCGACGGCCAGGGCTTCGACCGGGTGATGGTGGTCGTGACGCGCTGGTTCGGCGGTATCAAGCTGGGCGCCGGTGGACTGGTGCGCGCCTACGGTGGCGCCGCCGCCGAATGCCTGCGTACCGCCCCGCGCTTGCCGCTGGTGGCGATGGCCCGGCTGCAGCTGTTGGCCGGCTTCGAGGATCTGGGCACCCTGCATGCCACCCTTCCCAGCTTCGGCGCTGTGAAGCGCGATGAACAGTTCGATGCCAACGGCGTGTGCCTGCGGGTCGAATTGCCGGCCGATCAGGTCGATGCATTGAAAATCCGCCTGCGCGACGCCACCCGTGACCGTATCCGCATACAAGACGACGACCAGGATGACTGACAAGGACGACGCCCCCGCCTCGGCCCCACCGCTGCGCCGCCTCGGCAGCCTGCGGACGCTGTGGCCGTTCGTGCGCCGCCACAGCGGGCTGTTCACCGCCTGGCTGCTGGCGCTGGCGGTCTCTTCGGCCGCCACGCTGAGCCTGCCCCCCGCCGTAAAGCAGATGATCGACCACGGCTTCACCAGCGGTGGCCAGATCAACCGTGCCTTCGCCCTGCTGATGCTGGTGGCGGTGGTGCTGGCACTGGCAACGGCCGCACGGTTCTTCTTCGTGTCGCTGCTTGGCGAAAAAGTCGTGGCCGACCTGCGCAGCCGCCTGTACGCACACCTGATCCAGCTCGGTGCCGGTTTCCATGACCGCAGCCGCAGCGGCGAACTGGTCTCGCGCCTGACCGCTGACAGCGAACTGCTGCGCAGCGTGGTCGGCTCGACCATGTCGGTCGCCCTGCGCAGCAGCGTCACCGTGGTCGGCAGCCTGGCCATGCTGTTCGTCACCAGCCCCAGGCTGGCGGCATGGTCGCTGCTCGGCATCCCACTGGCGGTACTGCCGATCATCATCGGCGCGCGCAAGCTGCGCACGGTTGCACGCAGCAGCCAGGACCGCATCGCCGATGCCAACAGCCTGGCCAGCGAGACGCTGGGCGCCGTGCGCACGGTGCAGGCACATGCACGTGAGCCTTACGAGCGCGGACGCTTCGACAAGGCACTGGGCGATGCCATCGGCGCCGCGCGCCGACGCATCGGTGCGCAGTCGCTGGTCACCGCCAGCGCCATCCTGCTGGTGTTCGGCGCCATCGTTGGCGTGCTGTGGCTGGGCGCGCACGATGTCATCGACGGGCGCCTCAGTGCCGGCACGCTGGGGCAGTTCGTGCTGTACGCGCTGATCGGCGGCGGCTCGGTGGGCGCGCTGGCCGAAGTGTGGAACGAACTGCAGCGTGCAGCCGGTGGCATGGGCCGCATTGGCGAACTGCTGCAGGAAGACATCGAGATCCGTGCGCCGGCGCAGCCGCACGTTCTGCCGCAACCATTGCGCGGCGAAATCCAGTTCGACGACGTGGTGTTCCACTATCCGCAACGTCCGGACCAGGCCGCGCTGGACCACTTCAACCTGCATGTCCGCCCGGGCGAGACGGTGGCCCTGGTCGGCCCGTCGGGCGCGGGCAAGAGCACGGTGCTGTCGATGCTGCTGCGCTTCCACGATCCGGCCAGCGGCCGCATCTGCGTGGATGGCATCGACGTACGCCAGGTCGATCCGGCCGAGCTGCGCGCGCAGCTGGCGCTGGTGCCGCAGCAGCCGACGCTGTTCGCGGCCAGTGCGCGCGACAACATCCGCTATGGCCGCCTGCAGGCCAGTGACGCCGAGGTCGAAGCTGCCGCGCGTGCGGCCGAGGCCGATGGCTTCCTGCGCGCGTTGCCGCAGGGCTACGACAGTGAGCTGGGCGAACGCGGTGCGCGCCTGTCCGGTGGCCAGCAGCAGCGCGTGGCGATTGCCCGCGCACTGCTGAAGGACGCGCCGATCCTGCTGCTCGATGAAGCCACCAGCGCGCTGGACGCACAGAGCGAGCACAGCGTGCAGCAGGCGCTGGAGCGGCTGATGGCCGGTCGCACCACGCTGGTCATCGCCCACCGCCTGGCCACCGTGCTCAAGGCCGACCGCATCGTGGTGATGGACCAGGGCCGCATCGTGGCCGAAGGTACCCATGCCCAGCTTCTGGCCGAAGGCGGACTGTACGCTGAACTGGCACGACTGCAGTTCATCGATTGATGACGGCCGGCTAACATCGGCCGGACCAAGCTGGCCTCGCATCAGCAGCATCCGCTGAAGGAGGTACGCGATGTCGTTCCGTCAGTTCCCTGCAGTCGACAGCAATGGCGAAAGCCACATCATCATCGAGTTCAAGCCCGAGGCGAATGGCAGCGGGCATCACTCTGAATCCACGCCGCGTTACGAGCTGGATGACGGGCGTCATCTGGTTCGCAATGGCCGCGAATTCACCACCAGCGGCGGCGAACTGCGGTTGATGATCTAGCGCTGCCCACCTTGGTGGTCACTGGCCGTGTCGCCCTGCTCTGGTAGGTGTCGACCTCGGTCGACACGCTCTTTGCCAAGGGCAGTCGAGCACGGCTCGACTCCACAAGAAGGCGTGATCAATTTTTCACCAAGCATCTTGACAGCCTTGCCTGACAAGGGCTGCGCAGGGTTATCCACACGTTTGCTCAGAAACCATCCACACCGCCTGTGGATGAATTCAGCCCAGCACCCGTCCGATGCCGCTGGCGTCCACGTCGGCCGCCGCCCGACGGATCGCCGTCGGATCACTGCCGGCCACGAATCCGATGCGGAAATGCACCTCGCCCCCGGGCGTGCGTGAGGAATGGATCGAGGCCAGGCTGATGCGGTGCTGCTCGAACACGTTCAACAGCTCGCGCAGCGAGCCAGGCCGGTCCTCCGGCAGGTGCACCGACAGCGCGTTGCGCTCGGTCAGATCGGCCAGCAGATACCCCACGCGTTCGAACGTGTAGTTGCCATCCGCCAGGGCCTGCTCGCCGAAGGCACTGCGATTGGCTGACAGCAGCTGCTCACGGAATGCAGCCCGTGCGCCGTCGTCGCCCTGTCCGACCTGCACCTGCAGGGCCTGCAGCTGCCCCACCAGCCGCTCCAGCATCGGCGCCACGTACGGGTTGCCGAACTGGATGTCTTCGTAGATCGCCGGATTCAGCGACAGGATGCGCGAGATGATCGCCGTATCCAGCTCGAACGACGCCGAACGGTACGGCATCATCGCGGCCAGATCGCCCAGCTGCGGCTGGTACTGGCGCAGCACGCCTGCCTGCGCCAGGTGGGTGGCATGCACCATCGCCTGCACCAGCGCCATCATCTGGTCGTGGTGCTGCGGCGTCGCGCGCACGCACTCGGCCTGCAGCGCGGTGCACAGCGTATCGACCCATGCCCGCCAGTGCTGCAGCCGCGCTTCGCAGACCACCATCACCCGCCCCTTCAGGGTCGGCGCCTTGGGTGGCGCGGTCATCGGGTGCAGTCCGACCACTTCGGCCTGCGAGGCCAGCATCGCCTGCACCGGTGCCTCCTTTACCGAGGTCACATCCAGCCACAGCCTGCCCTGCTCGCGGCCCGCCGATTGCCGCACGTACTCGGCGATCAACGCCGGCGTGTGCCGGATCGGTGCCGAGAACACCAGTACATCGGCCTGCGCCAGCAGGTGTTCCGGCGTGTGCGAGTCCGGGTCGGCCGGGTCATGGCCGATCACCTGCAGCTGCAGGTGCTGCTGGAAGAAGCGGCACAGCCAGCGCCCATAGGCACCAGCGCTGCCGACGATGCCGACCGTGCGCGGCGTGCGTGGATCCAGGCCGCTCATGCCACGCGTTCAGCGCGGAAGCGCGTTCCTTCGGCCAGCGCCGCCGGCGCGGCAGCGATCACGTCAAACTCCTCGAAGCCGTTGTCCAGGGTCGCCTCCAGCGCCGCATGGGTGCCGGCAATCGCGCGCGAAATCGCCTGCTGCATCGACTCACCGCGCAGCAGGAACGACACCACCAGCGACATCAGCACGTCACCGGTACCGGCCACGTCCACCGGCAGCAGCGGTGAGGTCCAGCGCCAGGTTTCCTCGCGCCCGACCGCCAGGGTGACCAGCTCACCCGGGTTGCCGCCTACGCTGTGCGCGATCACCCAGTGCGGGCCACGATCCAGCAGCGTGCGCGCGGCGGCGATGGCATCGGCCTCGGCCAGTGCCGGCATGCCGGTCAGGCGATTCAGTTCGAAGGCATTGGGCGTCACCAGCCAGGCGTGCGGCAGCAGGCGCTCGGCGAAGATCGCTTCCAGGCCCGGTTCCACGTAGGGTCCGGTATGGGTATCACCGATCACCGGGTCCAGGCAGTAACGCAGCTGTGGGCAGGCCGGCAGGATGTTGTCCAGCCAGTCGGCGAAGGCCGCACCGTTGGCGGTGCTGCCGAAGTAACCGGACACCAGCATCTTCGCCCGCTGCGGCAGGCCACGCTCGTGGGTACCCAGCAGCAGGTCGGCAAACCAGTCGGCGGGCAGCACGCGGCCCCGCGTAGTGTCGTAGAACGGCGCATTGCTCAGCAGCACGGTCGGGATTTCGGCGACGCGCACGCCCAGTGCGCGCATCGGCGGGACGGCGGCACTGTTGCCGGCGTGGCCGTACACAAGTTGCGACTGGACCGAGATGACATCGATCGGCGACGGCCCATCCGGCCGCTGGCGGCGGCCGTGGACCAGGTGGTTATCAAGGGATTCGCTCATGGCCGCATTCTACGCCCAAGGGAGTTTTCGGCAGGGCTTGCAGCCCTGCACCTGCCGAAGGCGAAGCCGAAGCAATATCAAGAGCCGCATTCCGTGGGATGGCGGGGCGGTGTGGGTGCCGACCGTTGGTCGGCACATCTGTGGGATACCGAAATAAATCGGGGTCAGATCCGTTTTCCTTCGGAAAACGGATCTGACCCCAAGAGCTGTTCCGACAGATCACGGAAAACTGTCGAAGGCGGGGTGGGTCCGGTTGAGGGGGGGTGCGCGGCCAGGGTTGCGCGGCCCAACCCCCCCGGGTTGGGTTTAGGCGTGCCCAGCAAACCAACCCACCCCCCC